>JAFYDI010000120.1 GCA_017544835.1 Lachnospiraceae bacterium
ATTGCCCATCGTCAGTCTTGGTAATATCCATTATTAAGTATTTTTGCTCACCAAACTTATCAACCCATGCTAAAAATATGTCATATTTTGCCAAAGCGTTTACAAAATGGTTAAATTTGAGTAAACCGCTTCTTTTGCAAAAGAAGGCATACAAAAAGGGCCCCGCTTTCGCGAGACCCTTCACTATATTATATATC
Organism: Lachnospiraceae bacterium; assembly: GCA_017544835.1. Classification (GTDB taxonomy): domain Bacteria; phylum Bacillota; class Clostridia; order Lachnospirales; family Lachnospiraceae; genus UBA1258. The sequence goes on from JAFYDI010000120.1 coordinate 198, forward strand.
ATTCCTTGGGCTCTTCGTAATCATCTTCCGAAGGCTCGCCGCTCTCTGCGGGAGCATCTGTATCCTCGGATGCCTTTCTGTCGTCAAAGAACTCTTCAACCTTGCCGGCTGCGGCATTGAATTTCTCACCTGCTACGGCGCTTAATTCTTCAGCCTTCTCGGCTACCTTGGAGGCTACGTCCATAACCTTTTCCTTGGCAGAGTTAAAATCAAGGGATACGTAAGAACGCTTTCCGCTTGTGCTCTTGGAGGTAGGACCGTCGTCCACATCTACATCAAAGTTGTCAAAATCGTCATCGTCTTCCATATTATTGGGAATTTCCGAATTTTTCTTCTTAAGATAGCAGTATGTTCCTGCTGCTGCGGCAGCGAGTGCCATGAGTGATAAAAACTTTTTTCCTTTTTTAGCCATTGCGACTCTCCTTTCATTGGAACTACAACTACCCTTATTATACCAATATTTTCAGATTTTTAAATAGATTAATCGGTAAATTTTCTCTAAAGAGTTCTTGAAGAGAAAATAAAACTATGGTAACATTGAATTCGACTCATTAAGTCAATCACGTACGAGGGGCGATTGGATGAACGCTAAATTCTTTGATCTTAAGCAGGAAAAACAAGACAGAATGGTTAACGCCGCACTTAGAATTTTTGCGTTAAACGGCTATCAGCACGCCAGCACCGACGATATTGTCAAGGAAGCCCATATTTCCAAGGGTCTTCTTTTTCATTATTTCGATTCCAAACTCGGCGTGTATTCTTTTGTCTATGATTACGCCGTAAGATACATTTCCCTTGAATTATCAAGCGCCATCGATCCTGAGGAGACTTCTTTCTTCACCGTTCTTCGCCAGATGGAAGCCGCCAAGATGCAGGTGCTTAAGAGCTATCCTTTCATGCTCATGTTCGTGCACTCCTGCAAGGATGAGAGCATTACAGAAGCGGTTCTTGCCACCGAGTCAAGCAAGCAGACACTTGATGAGAATATAAACACCATTCTCTCCGCCACCGACAGAACCTTCCTAGAGACCAAGAAGAACGCTGCAGAGCTTTTAAAAATGCTTAGCTACACCATCGAAGGCAGTATGGAGACCTCCCTCAAAGACGGTTCCTTTAATGCCGAGATGAATTACAACGATAATATTAAGTACATTTCCATTACGGAAAAGCTGATTAAATAGATTATGCATATAACAGCGAAAGGGCGTCCCGCATTAAGCGAGGCGCCCTCTCTTTTTATTCTTTTAGTGGGTCTTAGTTTCAAAGCTAATGCTTGCCATCAAGAACCGGCATCGCAGGTTCTTGATGCCTAATGATGAAAGAGTCTTATTCCCGTAAATGCCATCACCATATCGTACTTGTCGCAGCACTCGATGACTAAGTCGTCGCGTACGGAGCCGCCGGGCTCAGCAATGTATTTAACACCGCTCTTGTATGCTCTCTCGATGTTGTCGGAGAAGGGGAAGAATGCGTCGGAGCCTACGGTCACATCGGTGTTGCCTGCAAGCCATGCTTTCTTCTCTTCGCGGGTGAAGACTTCGGGTTTAACCTTGAAGCGCTTCTGCCATTCGCCTTCACGCAATACATCTTCATACTCATCGCCGATGTATACGTCGATGGTGTTGTCTCTGTCGGCACGACCGAGGGTATCAAGAAACTCGAGGTTTAATACCTTCGGGCACTGACGAAGATACCAGTTGTCAGCCTTCTGACCTGCAAGACGTGTGCAGTGGATACGTGACTGCTGGCCTGCGCCGATACCGATTGCCTGACCGCCCTTTACGTAGCATACGGAGTTAGACTGAGTATACTTAAGGGTAATCATCGCAATCTTCATATCAACCAAAGCCTCATCGGGGATGTTCTTGTTCTTGGTTACGATATTGGCAAATAAATCTTTATTGATATCAAGCTCATTACGCCCCTGCTCAAAGGTGATGCCGTATACCTGCTTACGCTCGATTTCGGCGGGTTTGTAGGTGGGGTCGATTTTGATTACGTTGTAGTTGCCGTTTTTCTTTTGCTTGAGGAGGTTAAGGGCTTCCTCGGTATAGCCGGGAGCGATAACACCGTCGGAAACTTCTCTCTTGATAAGGCGTGCGGTATCAACGTCGCAGACATCGGAAAGTGCGATAAAGTCGCCAAAAGAAGACATTCTGTCAGCGCCGCGGGCTCTCGCATATGCGCATGCAAGAGGGCTTAACTCGCCAAGGTCGTCTACCCAGTAAATCTTGGCAAGTGTCTCGGTAAGAGGAAGGCCTACCGCCGCACCTGCGGGTGATACATGCTTAAAAGAAGTTGCTGCGGGAAGTCCGGTTGCTTCTTTTAACTCTTTAACAAGCTGCCAGCCGTTGAAAGCATCAAGGAAGTTGATATAGCCGGGGCGGCCGTTTAATACTTCAACCGGAAGGTCGCTTCCGTCTTCCATGAAAATTCTGGAAGGCTTCTGATTGGGGTTACATCCGTATTTTAACTGAATCTCGTTCATTCTCGTTCTCCTAAAGCTTATTTGTTTTTGTTCACAATTCTTGTCTCCCACTTACCTGTCTCTAAATCTACGAAACGGGTGAAGAGTGAAACCTTGTTATCGAAGTTAAGGCTCTCCCACAAATCATGTGTGAAAGAATCGATGTCGCCTCTGATGTGAACCACCTCAGGCTCGCCTTCGAAGCTGGGAAGCGGAGTGTCGTCCTTCATGTAAGTGTGGATGAAACGTCCCTCACCTACACGGGGCTTGTCGTAAAAGAAATTGTAACGGTTGCATGCGCTTCCGTCGCCGTTATTGGACTTAAGTATGTTCATTTCGTAAGAGAAAGAATCTCCTTCGAAGTGTAAGATTCCCGAAATTCTGGGGGTGTAATTGGGCTCATCGGGCTCAAACTCGCGGGTGCGAAGAGCAGCGTCAAAGCTCTTGCCTGCGCGAAGGCCGTCGTATACGGTATCGGTCTGGTCACCGTTTGTAACGATGGTGTGTGAACCGAATACTCTTACGGGAGCGTAGATAATAAGTGACGGATCCGACATCTTGGAAGGATCGAAAGCTTCGGTACGAATACCCTCGCCCTCTTCCACGAATACGCGGTTGCGGGAGTTAACGCTTCTGCCCATGATAAAGTAAGCGATAACCGCTTTCTTACCGTCCTCGGAACGGCCGATTACGATGCCTCTTCCGGGATAGGCGTTGGTCTTAAGTAACTGTGATAACTCAAAAATTCTCATAAGAACCTCCTACGGTACAAGTAAATAAAAAAAGCCGACAATCTGAGCTTTTTCGCCCAGACGGTCGGCATTAGTCATCTATACTCCCTGTGGTCAATTCCACTTCCGTCAGTCATATAGACCTTATGGATTTAGATTAATAAAAAACAATTACGCTGTCAACAGCATTTTGCACAATAACACGCGCTTTCTTTTACCATATGGTAACGTTATAGCTACTGTCGGAAAGATCGAACTTAATCGTTCCGCCCGAACCCTTACAGTTAAGCTTGGATGTGTCTATTCCCACGGAGGGGCTGAAGCTTATCTTAAGCATATCGGGGCTTGGATGCTTCTTTACAAGGGTAAGTCCGTTTATATCAAGCTGCGAATACTCGCTTACCTGCCAACCGAGGCGCCCGCCGGTTAAGGTGATGGAACCGGTAATCTTAAGACTCGCGCCGGGTTTTAAAGTCATGTACTGGTAGTCCTGATTGGGAAGCACGGTATTGCCCACGTCAATTTCAAGCTTGGTCCAGATAGCGTAGTCTCTGCCGTAATCGCCTTCAACGCTGTCGGCGTCGCCCTCGGTGAGGATTGCGGTCACAACCTTTGTCTCAAGCGCGTTCTGCTCTTCATACGTAGTTCCGGGGCCCTGGTATCCAAAGCCTTCATTCATTCCTTCGTCATCTATGCCGTAGCTTATATAACCTGTAAACGGAGGGCATTCCGGAGGATTATTGGGCTCATATCCGGCCGGGGCGATAACATTTTTGTAGTTCGTTTCTCTTATCAGGACGAAATTGCAGCCACCGCCTACCCAATCGGGATGGTTAAAAGAATTAATGTCGGCCGAAAGTCCCGACAAATCAACCTTGCCGGCGTTCTCAAGCTCTATACCCGTGCGCTTATCGGGAGTAGTGGGAGCTACTGCGGGCCACATACCTGTAAAGGTTACCGTATGCCCCTCGCAGTGTATTATTACGCCGGTGAGCGTATCGCTCGATACATCTATGACTATATCCCCGCCAAGCGTCACTTCATCGATGCCCTGATTAAGGCGCGCGCGAATCTCTTCCACACTTAAAACAGGCTTTTTACGTTCGGCTTCCGCAGCTTCCTCGGCCTTTCTGCGCTCATCTTCTTCTCTGATGCGTCTTTCTTCTTCCGCCAGGCGTTCTTCTTCACGCTCTTGTTCGCGTCTTGCTTCCGAAATCTCCCAAGCATAGGCTTCGGTATAGATGCTTATGCGCTCGGCGAATCGCTCTTTGTCCTCGCCGAAGTATCCCGTTTCGGCCTTGGGTGCGATTTCTTTGACAATTTCTTTAAAGACCGACACGTATTCTTTTTCGGAGTCGCCGCCCTCGGGAGTCATGAGCTGGATTTCCGTAACTTTCCCGTGGTTGTCGTACTGCGAATGGAACTTGAAAAAGGCTATAAATGCATCCTTGTAGCTCTTGCCGATGTAATCGTCTTTTATCGTAAACTCGCTCATGTCGCTGTTTACGCCGCAGTCGACCACCGTGTCACCGTTGCAGATTGTTAAGAACTGCCAGTCTGCGCCGTCCTCAAAAGCAATTCTGATGCCTACATATCTGTCGCCCGTTTTGGGTGTGTAGGAACCGTCTTCGTTAAGTTCGACTTTTTGGGCAGTCGCATAATCTACCTGATTTCTTACCGAAGTTACCTCAGTACTGCTGCCGGTCTCTCCGCACGCACTCAGCAAAAGAAGCCCTGCCGCAAGAATCGCTGTTATCGCTGTCCCCTTTATTTTTCTCATATAATTACAGCCTCCGTTTTATCACTTTCTTTGACTGTCTATAAAGTCTCTTGTGTAGCCGTCTTCGAGCACCATGTTGTAAAGCCAGCCCGAGTTCGAAGTGTCGCCGCCGCCCGCGATGTTAAGGATGCGGGATAGGTCGTCTTTGACGTATACAAACCAGCTCATCTTGGAGGTGGAACCGCAGGCCGTTGTGGCTACCCTGTTGCCGTCTCTGTCGAAGACTTCGAGCATACCGTAGGCTTTAACCGCCACATACTGAGAGTCCGATGTGAACCACGCCGCCTGACCGCCGTATCCTACTGTCCACAAAGGTTCGCCGGTCTCTGCATTCAACATATACTGGCCGATGTCTCTGCAGCCTGTGTCGTTGCCCCAGAAGAGTATCGTTTCGTCGGGCGATATGGTAAGCTTCGTGCCTCTCGAGCCTGTCTGGAAGGTCCATACCATCTTACCGGTCTTACGGTCTATGCAGCAAAGCTTGTTGTCGTTGCCGCCGGTGGCCTTGGGCGAAGCATACAGGTACTTGCTCGACATTATCATATCGATGGGAAAGTTGCCCGCCGTGAAGGTCTGCCAGAGCATCTCGCCGGTCTTGGCATCAAATGCCGCGATACATTCCTGACTGCCCATGTAGAGCACCGAATCGTCTTCGGAGAAAATAAGGTGACGTACCTGGGCGCCTCTGTAGTTGCTCCAAAGTATTTCTTTGGTCGCTATATTCATGACTCCGAAGCAGTTTTCACCGTTTATATCAAGGGCCACAAGCTTATTGTCGTGAGAAATCTCCATGGCTCTGGTGCCATTCTTAAGTTCAAATACCACCTTGCCGGATAAGTCGAATATCGTCGCGTTACCGATATTGGCAGGAGGATTTTCAAAGTCGGCTATCTTCGAAGCCTCACTCGAAGGCGTAATAACCGTTCCCACAAGGGTTCCGTCGGGGCTTACGCATACGCAGCAGGTCTGCACGCCGGTCGCCTTTCTCATGAGGAGTTCGCCGTCGTGGTTGAATACGTTTAAGTATGCGGTCTTATGGGCACCGGGAGTTTCGTCGTGGAACTTAACCGTTGCCAGTATGTCGCCGCCATAGTCGTAGTAATTGGCCTGGCCGCCGTAATCTTCTTCTTTGAAATAGTCATATACGAGGTAGTCGTATTTGTCGGGCACTACCATGGTAAGTTCATATTCTCCCGCCTCCGTAGGCTGTACGAAAGCCGTCTTCTGGCCATATACGCGTCTGCCCTTTATGTAGTCTGAGTAATTGACCCCCTCCTGCACCTCTCCGTCGAGAGCAAAGAGTTCGCCGATTACCATTGTCACCATCTTGCCGTCCACCGGCGCCTTTTCACCGTTGGCCATAAATACAAATCTTGCGTATGTTTCGTCAGTCTTGTACTTAAGCACTGGTACTGTAACGGCAAAAGAACCGTCTATTGAAGTGAAATATTCTTTGGACCCTACGCCCAAAGCTTCCATGTTTCCGACCGTATCGTCAAAGCCATGTACCGTAAAGGGCATAAAAGCAAGCGGCTCGCCCTGCTCATTGACCATATGTCCTTTAATGACAGCGTGCTCACAGTTCCAACCGTCAAAAGAAGCTGTACGGTTCTTCATAATGAGCAGAATATCCTCGCTCTTTTCCCTTGTGCGAACCCCGGGCCTTGGGCCTTCTCCTTTGTTAAGCTGCGCCACTTCGCCTTCTTTCATGGGATATGTCTTTAAATACCAGTGCGAGTTCATGTTTTTGTGGCCACTGTAGTCCATGCGAATATATGTCATCTCTCCCGGATTAAGAACATCCTTGGGAATTGCCGCAAGAACCGTTTCATCATTTGCCAGCTCGTCTATTTTGTCGTATGCCGCCTCGTACTCGGGAAGGGCTTTAAGTGCCTTTATCCACTTGCTTGTGTCGCCGGTTCCGCTGCAGTCTATGAATGCATAATCAATGTAAACAGGCGTATTTGAAACGTTGGTAATGCGCGCCACTCTGCCGATGTTCTCATACCAATCGACGGTGATGTCGCGGGGGCCTTCGATTTTCACATAGTCATTCTGTGCCAGCACTTCACAGCCGAACTCGGTAAAATAAGGGAAGAATGCATCCCCGTCCTCGATTACGGCATACTGAGCCATGTCAATCTTAGGGTTGGCATCCGTTTTCTTTTTAAGTTCGGAAGCACTGTAAGCCGGAAATTCGGTGTCGGGAGTGATTCCGTAAAGGTCCAAAATCGCATGAATCTTTTCGATGTCGGACTCACTTATATCAAGAAGCTTAAAGTATTGCTCCCAACGGTACAAGTTACATTCCAGAGTCTCCCACTTATAGGCACCGAAAGCCTTTTCGAGTGTGGTCTGAACGTTGTCCGGAAGTCCACGCATATTGGCATAAATTACAGCCAGCTGATAGGTATCCCAGCAATCGCTCAGACCGCTGTCAATCTTTGATTGAACTTCTTCTTTGGTGAAGGTCTTGTCTCCCCAGGGGCTTCCCTGCGGTTCTTCCTCCGTTACAGGTTCAGAAGCAGTTTCCTCTCCGACCTCAGCCGAAGCCTGAACGCTCACCGAGACAGAACTCTGCGTGGTTTCAGCCACAGATTCCGTCGGTGTATCCTTACCGCATGCCGCTGACATAAGAATCAATATTACTATTATCCCAAGGGATGTAGACTTCTTCATGTTATGCCTCCGAGCGTTTCCGCTTTACGCGCTATAAAATTGTTAACGCTTTATTCCAATATACGGCACGGGCATAAGCGGTATGTTAAACATGATAAGCGGGCAGTGCCCAAAATAGGCACTGCCCGCTTTATCAAAACAACACACATGGAGAACTGTTTACTTTTTGGAATTGAGGATCTCGTCCTTTAAGTCTCTTGCAAGATCCTTAATACGGTTATTGGCCGTCTGTGACTGAAGAATTAAAGCTATCATCTTCTGAGATACATCAAGGTGGCCGGTCATCTGGCCAAGTACTGCGATAAGGTAGTTGATGGTGGTTTCATCCATACCGCACATAGGGAAGTTCTCGTTCTGAATGGCAGCTACGAAACCTTCAAAGGCGTTCTTGGAGTACTCAAGCTCCATAGCCTTGGTCTTGGCATAGTCGGGATGAGCCTCGCCGAGCTCCTCAGCCTTGCCTCTTGCTATCCAGGAAGACTTAAGGCAGATGTATGCCTTCTCGCTTGCCTTGGTGCCCTTAACGATAGCGTTGACAAGCGCCATCTTGTATCTTTCAAGAGCGTCATCGTAGGAATAAATCTCGCCGGTATCGGGCTTAGCCTTGAAAGCGGGTGAAATCTTAGCCTTAATGCGCTGCGCCTGTACATTCAAAAGTGTCGGGAAGTATCTGGAAAGCGCTGTGTATCCGCACTTAGGACACATGATGACATCGTACTTGGCAATATCAACATCCTGATAAACCGGACGCAAGTCCTTATCTGAGCGTACCAGCTTAGCCTTACCTGCTTTTACAGCCTTTGTCTTAAACTCATTGTCGCAAAGAGGACACTTCATGGTCTTATCAAGTATGAAGTCCTTCTCTGTAGGCACGTAAGCCACTTTCTTTGCTTCTTCTTTTTTCTCTTCTTCAAAAAGGCTCATTCCTTCAAGACCCGAAAGGCCAAAAGAATCAAGTCCGGATAAAATACCGTCTCCCATTTCAAACTCCTTTACTTAACATATTTATTCACAAAGTCTTCCTGAGGCATGGGCTTGTCAAAATAAAATCCCTGAATCATCTTAATCTTCATGCCTTCCAAGACTTTATACTGTTGCTCGGTTTCGATACCTTCGACACATACGTTAACCCCGATAGTCTCCGCAAGTTCCGCCACCATCTTAACGAATGACTGCGAATATGCCGACTCGGCAAGATCTTTAACGAAGCTCTGGTCTACCTTGATTACGTCAAAAGGAATCTCTCTTATATGGCTTAAGGACGAGTAACCAGTTCCGAAATCATCAAGTGCAAGCTTAACGCCAAGTTCCTTGATACCGTTGAGAATCTTCTTCATTCTCTCCATATCGTTGATGGCAAGGCTCTCGGTAACCTCAAGAGTAAGATTCTTGGGTGTAATGCCGGTTTCCTTAATCGTACGCGCCACAATATCCACAATATCCGATTGTAATAACTGTACCACAGACAAATTAACGTTAACCTTATAATTGGGATGACCGTTGTCATTCCAGAACTTACAGGTCTCGCAGGCCTTTCTCAACACGTGGTTACCGATAGGATTGATAAGTCCAAGATACTCTGCAAGGGGTATAAAATCGCTCGGTGCGATAAAGCCTAGCTCCGAAGAGTTCCATCTGATAAGTGCCTCGGCGCCTACACAGCTGTTGTTCTCCGTAACGTCGATAATCGGCTGATAGTATACTTCAAACTCACCATAGCCCGAAGTCATGGCATCACGCATGCTCTTCTCCATACCGAGTCTCTCGCTTGAAGAAGAAACAATGTTGTCGGAGTACTGAGCCACGCGGTTCTTGCCGCTCTTCTTGGCATCATACATAGCGATGTCGGCTTTCTTGATAAGGTCAAGCACGCTCGCTCCGCTCTCCGGAAACTCTACGATACCCATACTCATGGTGCAGTAGTAATCGGCATCCTTAAGATACCAGGGCTTACTGAATATATCTTCAATCTGTTCGATAATACGCTTAAATGACGAATATGACTCGGGAGGTATGATAATGACGAACTCATCGCCGCCCATGCGGTAGCAGGTATTCTTAATACCCTCGATACGCTGAAGCGAATGTGAAATCGCTTTAAGAAGCACATCGCCGTACTGATGGCCGAGACCGTCGTTAATATGCTTAAAGTCATCAAGGTCAAGGTACAAAAGCGCACCCTTGGTACCCGAAGTCTTGGCGGCATCAATATGCATCGCAAGGTCACGTTCACAGCACATACGGTTGTACAGACCTGTCAGGAAATCCGTATAAGCCTGCTGCTCGATACGGCGCTGATAGCTCTTCTTGTCCGTAATATCGTATGCCGCGCACAAAGAAACCTTTCTTCCGTCCACCCAGTTAATGTAAGTGTAGTGAAGGTCGTACCAACGATTTCTGGCCACGTGGTTAACTTCATAAGTTCCGACTTCTCTGGACTCGGGAAGTGCCGAGTCAAATAAGTCATCGAGGCTTCCGCTTGAGAACTCCTCGGCAAATACGCTCTTTAAAACTCTATTGGCAAAAAGAGGCGAGCCGGTCTCAGTGTCACGCACATAAATCGCGCTGCCCACATTATCAAGAATTGCTTCAAGTGAGGCAAAAGAACTTGCAAGTGAATTCTTCTGAATACGCTTAGTAAGTATACTCTGAAGAATCTTCATGGCATCGTATAAGAACTTAACCTCTTCGGTCTTCCACTTCTTATCGGGAGTGCTGTCCATAAAGCATGAGTACATCGCAACACCGTTGCCAATCTGGATAGGCAACACGCATACCGCGGTCATGCCAAGCTTATTAAGAACCTCTCTGTCCGGCACATCCGCATCGGAATCTGCCGATATTACCAAAGGCTTGTCGGTGTACAGGAAATGGAATCGAGGCTGGCCCATATGCTGGTCAAAGCAGGATACGGCACCGGTGCCTGTCCACTCGGCGGCAATATCCATCTTATCAAGCCCACGCTTAACGCGCGCAATAAAAGCAGTGGATATGTCAAGATACGCACCCACAATCTTAAGCATCTCATTCATGATGACTTCTATAGCGTCATTGGAATCAAGAAGCTGTACCACCTCTGAAATGGCTTCCACCCTTCTAAGCGAAGCAAGTGCCTCCTCCTCGGAGTACTTAGACCTCATGCTTTCTGCCTGGGCACTGGCCAAAGAAAGTTTAGAGCAAAGTATCAGCTGGGTAACATCCCTGCAGATATCAATAGAATCATTGAATTTGGCAAAGGAAGTAACTCTTGAGAAAGATCCGGGAGTGACGCTTCCGGGCTGTGACACCAGGTCCGCATCGTCCATTACACCTATAAGAAGCCATGTGCAAATAGCCTCATGGTTAACATGAAGCGAAACACCTGCCACCTTGATATTAGGTATACACGTGTCTTCTAATGCCTGTACTTCGAGGTCGTCTCCCGATACCCTTTCGTAAAGGTTATTTAATACTTCCCGCCCAATCAGATCGATAAGCTTTTTGTCTTCCGGCGGTTCGGCGGTCAATTCGCATAGCGTCTCTCCCCGCGAGTTATATCCGACCATGTAAAGATTGGCTACTTTGCTATAGCGAAGGGCCATTCTTTTCACAATCATGATATCAACCGTCAGATTCCCGGAAAGCATTCCGGGATTTCGATAGAATGTATTATTGTTCTCCACAAAAAATACCTCTTATTCCCCTCCGCTTTATATTAACATAACATCGGTTTTCTATCAAGAAAACGATTGATATTTATCTGATTTCGAAAAGTAATTTTTTCTTTCGCCGTACACGAAAAAGGCGCCCGTCCGTGTGGACAGGCGCCTTAGAGCATCTGCGTTTCCTAATCTTATAAAGCGTCCGATGAATAGTTCGGAGCTTCTTTGGTAATGTGAATGTCATGAGGATGTGACTCACGAAGCGCTGCGGCGGAAATCTTAATGAATCTGCCGTTTTCCTTAAGCTCTTCGATGGACTTGCATCCGCAGTAGCCCATGCCGGCACGTAAGCCTCCGAGAAGCTGGAATACTGTGTCTTCAACACTTCCCTTGTAAGCCACACGGCCTTCAACGCCTTCGGGAACGAGCTTCTTGGCATCGGACTGGAAGTATCTGTCCTTGGAGCCGTTCTCCATAGCTGCGATGGAACCCATGCCACGGTATACCTTGTATTTACGTCCCTGGAAGAGTTCGAACTCGCCGGGAGCTTCGTCACAGCCTGCGAACATTGAACCCATCATGCAGACATTACCGCCGGCTGCGATAGCCTTGGTAATCTCGCCTGAGTACTTGATACCGCCGTCTGCGATAATCGGGATACCGTATTCCTTGGCAACTTTGTAGCATTCCATGATGGCGGTAACCTGAGGAACACCGATACCTGCTACCACGCGGGTGGTACAGATGGAACCGGGTCCGATACCTACCTTAACAGCGTCTGCACCGGCTTCGATAAGAGCCTTGGTAGCTGCGCCTGTTGCAACGTTACCTGCGATAACCTGAAGGTCCGGATATGCTTCTTTAATCATCTTAACGCACTTGATAACGTTGGCTGAGTGACCGTGAGCGGAGTCAAGAACGATTACATCGACCTTGGCATCTACGAGTGCTGCCACTCTTTCAAGACAATTGGCTGTAATACCTACGCCTGCGCCGCAGAGAAGACGTCCCTGGGAGTCCTTGGCTGCAAGGGGGTATTTGATGGTCTTTTCGATATCTTTAATAGTGATAAGCCCCTTTAAGTTAAAGTCGTCATCTACGATGGGAAGCTTTTCTTTCTTGGCAGAAGCTAAGATTTTCTTGGCTTCTTCTAAGGTAATTCCTTCCTTGGCCGTAACTAAGCCTTCGGAGGTCATGTTTTCTTTTATCTTCTTAGTGAAATCGGTTTCGAATTTTAAATCACGGTTTGTGATGATGCCGACGAGCTTCTTGCCTTCGGTAATGGGAACTCCGGAAATACGGAACTTGGCCATTAAGTTATTGGCATCCGCAAGGGTGTGCTCGGGAGAGAGTGAAAATGGATCGGTGATAACACCGTTTTCTGATCTTTTAACTTTGTCTACTTCTTCTGCCTGTTCCTGAATAGACATGTTCTTGTGAATAATACCGATGCCGCCCTGTCTTGCCATTGCGATAGCCATGCGGTGTTCGGTAACGGTGTCCATTCCGGCACTCATAAGGGGAACGTTTAACTTAATCTTCTTGGTAAGATAAGTGGTGACATCCACCTGGTTGGGAATGACTTCTGAATATGCGGGCTCTAAGAGCACGTCGTCGAAAGTAATGCCTTCACCGATAATCTGACTCATATTAATCCTCCTTGCTTTTGCTTATAGAAAAACTGCCGAATAGCGTTTTGTCTAACCGGCAGTTTTAAATTTGTCAATGAATGTAACACACCGCGCCGGTATTGTCAATCATTAAATACCTTTCTGGGGGCAACATTTTTAACAAGCTTTATGAATTCATCGTTGGGCTCAATTATAATCTTTTGGGAGCCTTCGTAGTAGAAAGCGTAACGCTTCTCGGGCTGGCCTGCGATTCCGCTTGAGTAGTCAAGTTCCTTAACCTGTCTGTTTCTGTAAGAGTCAAGGTGGTAGGAATTAAGGGGAGCAAGTATCTCCATCTTGTCTACCTGGTAAGTGCCTACGCGCTTTCTCTTGGCCTTATTAAGAACCTTGTCGATGGTAATCTCCTTATCAAGATATAAGTACTCGTACTCTACGCTTGCATACATGCCTACGAAGTAGGCGCCTACGCCGAGGGCTATTGCAAATATCAGTCCGAGGGTTCCGATTCCTGTTAAGAAGGAGCCAAAGAAAACAACAACGGCAAGTCCGATAAGTAAATATTTAAAGAATAACATGGCACCTGAGGGCTTTCTCTGTACCATTACCTCAATGTATGATTCGCTCATAAGTTAACCTTCCAATCTTCTCTGTATGTTATCGCCGGGCGAGATTATTATGCCCTGCGAAAATGCTTATCATTAATATAGCAGAATTTTTGAATAAATCAAAAGGATTTTGGGGCAGATTCACAGATTTAACAAAAAGTTCATTTTTTGGTCATTGACCGAAGGTTTTCTTTATACGATAATGAAGTCCGAAGTTGTTAGATTAAGGAGGTACGCTATGCCCGTTATAGACGACATTCGTGACAGCCAGAAGATGCTTAAGGGCAAGGGCTTCAAATATAAATTCTTATACTTCTGGGAGTACTACCGTATTCCGACTCTGATTATAGGATGCGTGATTGCAATTGTTGTGTCCGTTATCGTTACCATGGTGCGTAATAAGCCTGCGCAGTTCCAGGCGGCGTTTATCAATGCTTTGGCCTTACCCGAGTCGTCGGCTTGCGCTGAATATCTTGAGCTTGATGAGTCCAAGGGGCCTGTGGTCTTCGACGGCACTTACGTTATTAATCTCGACCCTTCAAGCTACAGCGATGTGACTTATACTTCTTCCCAGAAGCTTATGGCCGCAATCGCAGGTGCGGACCTAGATGTAATGATAAGTACAGGCGATTTGATTAAGGGATATCTTAATGCGGAGATTTACATGGACCTTCGAGAGGTCTTCTCGGACTCGGAGCTTGATGCTTTCGGCGATGCTGTATTGTGGGGCACTCCTACCGATCCGGAGACCGGCGAGATTCTCGGTGAGAACATTCCTTATGCGATTAACATCGGTTCCTATTCAGGCATCACTTCGGTTCCCTGCTACTTCGGTGACGATGTATACATGGGTGTAATTGCCAATGCTCCGCATACCAATCTGATTAAGAAGTTTGTGAAGTTTTTAAGCGAATATACTTACGTGGTTCAGTAGGCTTATCATTGTCGAGTCTTCGGTCTTGTGTTTCCGGCCCTCCGCTTATGCGGGGGGCTTTTTTGCCCCGATTTCCGCTTTCTTTTGCCTTTTGCTGACCCTGACGGCATTTTCTTCTGTATAGAGTCAATTACCGCCGTTGCTTTCAACGCATATTTGCACCAAAAAAGTCGCTTTCATGACCCTATATATGCTTTTGCACCCGTGGGGTCAGTAAAAAGAAGTGTTTTAGCTTGTTTTGAGTATCCATCTCAGGAAAATGCATGACCCTGCAAGCCATTCTTTATGCGCAGGGGCATTGGATGTCTCTACACCGCATGACCCCACAGAGCTATATACGCTTATAGGGGCATGTATCATGTTTTTGGAGTGATACAATAATGGTTCAATTACATGGTTGGTATCTTTGTAAGTATCAGCGCACGTCCGTGAAGCATGGTCGTAATCCCCTGGTTCCGGGATTTGTTACGGGGACGGCATAAGCAGTCCATGTCAGTCCTCTAATTTGAGCATCTATCGATTGATTACCGGGCTGAGTAGTCCATGCTATGTTGTCATTATCGTATTTAAGCGGATTACCCCAAGTGTAAGAATACACACCTCCGGGTTGTCCGGGCCAAGCGTACGAATTAGACGGTAGCACTAATACTGCCGCAAAGATTAATAAAATCAATAATTTTCTTACAGACTTCATCTTCTTTAATACTTTCCTTTCTTTAAATAATAAACTGTCATATTTATTATGTTTTTTATCTGTAAATAACAGTGTTTGTTACAGGTACATTCTCTTTTTATTTTTGATATATTTTTAAGCATCAAAAAAGACCTTAACATTAGTTAAGGCCTTTTTTGTTTTATTTGTCATAGGTTTTCTTTTTAATTAGTATTGCACCCAGCGATAATAGCTATCTCTATTTACATGTGCATCAGCATATGCTGCCGCAGAAGAGCTATGTCTTTGCTCATCTGTCGCATCTTCCGGTAATGAATTCACATATTCATCCCAAGCAGCTCCATATGCTGCATTATATGCATTCGTATCCATCTCATAACGCCAATCATCTTCACTTACATCCTGGTCATAGCTGAGCAAGGGTATTTGTCCTCCGCAATTAGTGCAAGGAATCCATCCGTTAATTCTATGTACCGCATGAACAATTGAGTACCATGTATCTGTGTGATCCACTCTGTACTCGTAAGGAACGTCTTCATAATGTTCCTGGCCCCATGCAGGACTGGTATTTGAACATTTATTATGATTCATATCGCACTTTTGAGTTGCAGGTGCAGGAGTCGGAGCGGGTGCGGGCTCAGGTTCAGTGGTAGCTGCTGGTGTGGAAGCAGGTGTCTCTGTCTTTGTTTCGGTCTTTGTCTTTGTGTCGGCTTTTGTATTTGCGTCGACCTTTGTGTTGGTGTCGGCCTTTGCGACCTCTTTCTTGGACTCGGTCTTGGTGTCTTTCTTGGTATCTTCCTTCTTGGTATCCTTGGAAGTATCTTTCTTGTCGTCGGCCTTGACTACGTCTTCTTTTTCTTTTGCCGTAGTGTCTTCTGCGACTACTTCGTTACCGCTTATGTCATAGTTATGAAGTACTACTTCGCCGGTGTGGCCGTCAAGTTCTTTGACGGTTGTCTCAGCTACTTCCTTGTATGATTCGATTACATCGATGGGAAGATTTTCGCCTGTAGGCTGAACGTCGATGGTTACGTTGCCGTCCGCCTTAAGGTATTCTTTGGCTGCTGCAGTCTTAATGATAAGCTTTACGGCGTCATCAACCTTAAGCTTTGCAAGCGCGAGGTCGCTGTATGCGTCCTTGGCGTCGTCGTTATCGAATTTGAAGCTGTTTACGATTGCTTCATTGTTGTCATTATATGTTGCGTAGAGGGTAATCTGAGGATTGATAGTAATCACTACGCTGTATTCGTAATTCTCGGGGGCTTCCATAACGAGACCTTCCTGAATGGGCTCCTCTTCGGGCTCTTCGGTGGTAGTTTCTACAGATGAAACAGATATGGTCTCCTTGGACACTGAGGTTGTCTTAGATATACTTGTAACCTGAGCGGTTGTTGCAGGTTCTTCCATGGCGGTGTCCTTGGCTGTGCATGCTGTCATGGAAAGCACTACGGTTGCTGCAAGAATAAAAGCTAATAATTTCTTCATTATCGTTAAATCCTCTCACAAAAAGTAACATGGATTTATGGGCTCAAAATTGGTACCTTGGTACTATATTTGTGCAGGATTAACGGGTAATTAACCGGTGGTGATGGCTATGTGGGAATGCTTGAGTAGGCAAATATGGCGAAAATCACTTTGCGCCCACTTGGGGGCCTTTCTTTTTTAGCCCCAAAGTTTTATTTCCCCTAAAAAAGATAAGGATAACCCCTAAAGGTTATCCCATTCTTAAGCCCCAAATGTGTTATTCAGTTTTAATGATTTACCAATCACCGCCCTTGTAAGGTGTAACTCGCTTAACTCCACCGAAAAATGCTTCGGCTTCGGGCGTAAGATGGTCTTCGGGAACTGCCGAAGGTGTAGCAGAAGCGGGTTCATCTTCCTCTTTTACGGAAGGAAGCCCCGTTGTGTATGTGGTCTTTTCGGTTTCAACCTTACCGTAGTAATCCAAGTCGGGGTCGGGAAGATTTACTTTTACTTCCGTTTCTTCCTTTACTTCATTTATGGGTTCAACAGATACCACGATAGGCTCTGCGGGTTTAACTGTTTCCACGGTTTCGGTAGTAGTTGTAGGTACTTCCACCGATACAACTTCTTTTCTACCGCAAGCGGTAAGGGTAAGAAGCAAAACCGTTGTAAGTGATAATTTAATTAATTTGTTTGTGTGCATATTGTTAATTCCCTTCCTCTATTTAGTTGTAATTCTTACCATGTACCGCCCTTATACACTTCGCCCACATCTCTTAATCCACCATAAAGTGCTTCGGCTTCGGCAGTAAGATGGTCTTCGGGAACTGACGGAAGAACGTTAGGCTCGTCAACCACGGGTGAACCGCTATTGGGTGTTGCAGGTTTAGGCTGTGATACTTCGTCCTTACCGTAATAATCCACGTCGGAGTCGGCAGGAAACGCAATCAACGCTTCAACGTCGATTTTGTCTTCCTTTGCTTCATTAATAGGCTCAACAGATACCACGATAGGCTCTGCGGGTTTTACTGTTTCCACTACGGTTTCGGTTGTGGGAACTTCCACCGGCACTACTTCTCTTTTGTTACAAGCGGCGACTGTAAGAAGTGATGTTGCTATTAGGGACAATGATAATAGTTTCTTTAAATGCATATAATAAAACCTCTTGGTTTGGGCTGGTTATGCCTGTATCATTTCTTTGCTTCCATAAGACCTCATGTTATTATAGCATTCGGCTATTAGCAAATCTTTGCAGCGGTGATAGGACAGCAGTCTTGACGCTTATACCTCAAAGATTTCTTTTAGCATTCGTCGTATTCCGTTTATGTCGAGGGGGCTGTCTAAAGTTTCGTAGGTGATTAGCAGGTTCTTGCCTATGTAGATACCGTTAGCGCGATATTCGTCGAGTTTAAGAAGGTTACTTTTTCTGTAAGTCTCGTCGTCGAGCAGACCCAGATGCTCTAGGTAGATGGTTTCTCTTGTGTTCTTTTTAAGAAGCGTAAAGTCGGGATAATAAATCTTGCCGTTTCTAAGTTTAAGCGCCTGCTCATAAAGATACGGGATGCCCAAGTCGAATAAGATGTTGGCAATGAACGCTTCCGACTTGGATCTGACCTTATCACCTCTGTTTGTGTCGCGTGTCTTTTCTTCGGATTTGTAAGGATTCGGCCTATAACTCATTTTGAGCCACTCTTCGGCATATTTGTCATCTGTGTAGATATACGGAGTTATAAGTGCGCGGCGGTGCTCATTTAAATTGCTGTAAGCGGTGTCGGCAGATTCCGCGGACAATTGCTTTATAAGCCGTTCGATTCTATTGAGTTCTTTTCCCGCCATTTCAAGAAATGTCCTGTTATAATCCTTCTGTGCCAATTCTTTTGCCAAAGATAAGTTGCTTTTGGGTATGTAATCTTCCTCGTGTGCTGTACCATCCGAGACATGATAGTATCTTGTGCTGCCTCTGTCATTTGAAATTCTCAATCGTCCCTCCGGAAATGCAGTCTTACTCTCCGCGCGGCGGATTGCCTGCCTTAAAAGCGTTGCGCGTTGGCTTAATAGTTTCAATAATTGTGTCATTCTTTCTTCTCCTTATTGATGATATTTATAAAATTACGCATGATTGACCCCAGAGAGAATTCCCGTCTCACAGGGTCATGTATTTACTCTCATTTTTAGTGTTTTAAGCTCAGACCAATGACCCTGTGAGACCATTTTTGCGCTTAGGGTCAACGTGTCACCGTCTTTTATTGCTTTTTTCATGACCCCAGGCGTACAAAAGTGCTTGGAGGGTCATTCAATGGACATTTTTCATGCATGAAGTCGTCATAAACAAGTCGCAAAACACGGCCAATCATGACCCTACGGCGCAAAACTCAGATTAGGGTCAATATGCACCGATTTTCAATGCATGAAGATGTCGACGTCAAATCCTAACGGCATGACTGACTTGACCCTATGGCACGTAAATACTCATTAGAGTCAACATACGAACAATGTTTAGTCCAAATCTGGAAATCTAAGCCGAATACGGCTTAATCGGGGGCGCCGGGAACGGCGCCGCCGGTATGATAAGCGGTAAGTTATGGTGAAACCCCGCCACAGATGGCCGATTACGGCCCGGCATCAGCGGTCGCCGGCGACCGATTGACAAAACGGTCGCACAAGCGGGAGCAAAGCGGTTTCACCCACAAATTATTTACGTAAATTGTTAATCTCTTTCAATTCTTCCGTATCGAAGTAATAGTGCTTGCCGCAGAATCGGCAGTTAACTTCGATGGTCTCGCCGGAATCAATCATTTCCTGCATGTCCTTATCGTTAAGCGAGATAAGGCCTTTCGCGAAGCGCTCCTTGGAGCAATTGCAATAGAAGGAAGTGGGAATGGTATCATTAAACTCAACATCAAACCCATCACATATCATCTTAACGATATCTTCGGGAGTCGCGCCGCCGTCAAGAAGAGCCGTAACGGAAGTAATCTTCTTAAGATTCTCCTCAAGACGCGAGATAACGGCTTCATCCGCAAAAGGCATCAGCTGCACGATGAATCCGCCGGCGCGCTTAACGGTATTGTCTTTGTTCATAAGAACACCGAGACCGACAGAAGAAGGCACCTGCTCGCTGGACATAAAGTACTCAGTCAAATCGTCACCAATCTCACCGGTAACAAGCATCGTCTCGCCGATATAAGGCTCCTTGAGCCCTAAATCCTTAATAACCGTCAAAAATCCGGGAGCCAGCGCGCCACCCACATCAAGCTTGCCTGCCGCGTTGGGCGGAAGCATAACATCGGGCACCACAGCGTAGCCCTTAACGCGTCCGTGAGAATCGGCCGTAACCGTAAGTCCCTTGGCCGGACCGCCGCCTTTAATCTGAAGCGTAAGCAAATCCGCATCGCCCTTCTGCATGACACCCATCATGGCGCCCACAGTAAGTAATCTTCCGAGAGCCGCCGTCATGACAGGGCTCGTATTGTGTGCCTGCCTTGCGAACTCAACCATCTCATGCGTATCTGCCGCAAATATTCTTATATTGGCGTTGGCCGCCGTTGCCCTAACTATATAATCACTCATTTTCCACACTCTCTTGCAATAACTACAACTCGCTCGCTGGTATCGGTAACATCGCCCTTGGTATCGGCATCGTAAGCCTTCACGAACACAAGCCCCGAAGCTTCAACCGCTGCCCGCATCTCAGCAAGGTCATATCCCCGCTGTAAATGCGTCTCCGTAAATCGTCTGAAAAGCTCCCCTTCCCTGACAAAGAAAGTGATATCGTACTCATTGATATCTCCCTCCTCATCGTAGAAATTCTCCCAGATGAAGCTCTCATCCTCACGATTCTCCGCGATGGTGCTCTCACCTATAACATCACGATATTTATGCTTGGTATTAAAATCAAAAATAAAGATTCCCGAAGGATCGAGATAGTTGTTAACAAGTTTAAACACCGTAACAAGCTCCGACTCTTCAAGAATATAGTTAATACAGTCGCACACGCTTACAATCGCCGCAACCGTTCCGTATAATTCAAACTCGCGCATATCCTGGCACAGGTACAGAATATCCGAAGACTCGCCTTCCTTCTCTCTGGCCTTCATAAGCATCTCTTCGGAAGAATCGATACCTATCATATCAAAGCCCTTATCGCGAAGCCTCCTCGTCATCTCGCCCGTTCCGGCGCCAAGTTCGCACACTAATCCACCGGTGATGCCGAAATCCTTTAACTTATCCACAATATCGGCACACCACTCGTCGTAAGGCGTATTCTCCATGAATTCGTCATAAACCGACGCAAAATCCGTATAAGCGTCCATACAAATACATTACCCCGCGATTCCGAGCCACGCTCCGAATCCAAGTAAACATACAACGCTGACAATAACTGCTGCCAAAGCAACACCGAGTATTACAGCAAGAATACTCGACTTAAAATCCATGTCGAGGATGGATGCGGCAAGCGTACCCGTCCACGCACCGGTTCCGGGAAGCGGAATACCTACAAAAAGAAGCAATGCGACAAAAAGTCCTCTGCCTGCTTTCTCCTTAAGCTTCTCTCCGCCCTTGTGTCCCTTTTCAAGGCAGAACGTGAAGAACTTACCTATAACAGGCTTGTCAGCTCCCCACTCAAGCACTTTACGCGCGAAAAAGAAAATGAACGGAACCGGAATCATATTGCCGATTGCAACAATGATATAAGCCCAAAGCATATTAAAAGCCGGGTCATCCACTTTAAAACCGTATGCCGCAGGAATCGCGCCTCTCAATTCTACAAGCGGAACCATTGATAACAAAAATACTACCAGATACTTCTTAAACATTAATTTAATCTCCTAAAACTTCTCTTTCAAAATTTTCTCAAGCGTATCTATTACAACACGCATTTCTTCATCTGTACCTATGGAAATTCGTAAATAATCCTTAACAATATCCCCGTTAAACGCGCGCACAAGGATCTTTTCTTCTCTCAAGCGCTTAAAAATATAATCGCGGGGCACCGACTCATGACGTGCAAATATAAAGTTGGTCTTCGAATCGGCAAAAGAAAATCCCAGTCTCTTAAGCTCGCCCTTCGTCCACTCTCTTGTCTTAATGACAGCCGCAACCTTCTCCTCGAAATAAGCTCTGTCCCGAAGCGAAGCCGCACCCATCTCAAGCGCCGGCCTGTTCATGGTATATGAGTTAAAAGAAAACTTAACATCAAGCATATACTTGATAAGCTTCTTGCAGCCAAACGCATAACCGATACGAAGTCCCGCAAGCGCACGCGACTTGGAAAATGTCTGCACCACCAAAAGATTATCGTACTTATCGATAAGCGGAAGCACCGACTCGCCGCCGAAATCCGCATAAGCCTCGTCCACAATCACCACCACATCACGGTTGTGCTCTAAGATATCCTCCACATCCTTAAGCGGGAGATTGGCACCCGTAGGCGCATTGGGATTGGCAAGTACTACGCCGCCGTTAGCCTGATAATAGTCTTCCTTGCGAACCGAGAAATCCTCCATAAGCGGAATCTGCCTGTAAGGAATCCTGTAAAGATTCGCCCACACATCGTAAAAAGAATACGTAATATTCGGAAAAAGAATGGGCACATCACTGTTATAAAATGTAAGAAAAGCCATGCTTAACACATCATCCGAACCCACGCCCACAAATATCTTCTCGCGGTCCACATGATAAAAATCCGAAAGCGCATCCACAAGCACCGAGCAGGTCGGGTCGGGATACTTCTTAAGTTCCGTGGCATCGGCATGCTTTAAAACCTCGAAAACTCCGGGGGCCGGCGGATAGGGATTTTCATTGGTATTAAGCTTAATGAGGTTAGAAACCTTAGGCTGTTCGCCTGGAACGTAAGGCTCAACCTTTCTCACATAATCTTCCCACATATTGCACTCATCCTTTCAAAAGCGAACTTATGAAAATACTCATTAAGTTTAAAGGGTTTTTACCATTATTTCAATAGTTAATGTTTTTGGGCACTAAAAAGGCCGGCGGACGTAGTCCACCGACCAATATATTAGTATTTAAATGCAATGCCCTCATCCGTAGGAATCAGGTTATCTTCGCCCTCAAGCATAACGCTTACGGACACTTTCTTTTTAAAGCCTTTCTTCCAAGGGGAGATGTAGAGCAAATACTTGCCATGCCCCTTAAGCTTGCCGTCCGGCACCATGACGGTGAGCTTTCCGCCCGCAGAAACCACGCGGCATCTGCAGATTACACGCTTCTTGCCGCCTTGCAGAATATAAACGTAACTGAATCCCGAGAATGCAATGGTTCCGAGCAAAAGAAGAATTACGCCGACCGTTACTGCCGCTCCGCCCACGGATGCCTGTAAGATTGAGCCCTCGGAAAGGTTGCCGGCAGTCTTATTCTGAGAATCTGCTTTACCGCTCACAGCTGCATCGCTTGAC
This sequence comes from Lachnospiraceae bacterium, assembly GCA_017544835.1. Classification (GTDB taxonomy): domain Bacteria; phylum Bacillota; class Clostridia; order Lachnospirales; family Lachnospiraceae; genus UBA1258. The sequence goes on from JAFYDI010000120.1 coordinate 23,219, forward strand.
TTGCCTGCGTCATCCTTTAACTCTTTAACGGACTCGATTACTTCTTCCGCTTCCAATTCTTTTAATGAAGCTTTGGAAACGTTTTTAACCGAAATGAGTTTACCCGCTTCTTCCTGCCTTTTTACAGATGAAACGATTGCTTTGACCGATTTCCTTACTGCGCTCTTTGCGGTCTTTTCGGCAGTCTTGACTGTTTGAGCAGTGACGGTTGTTTTGGAAGCCTTATCAAGAGTAGACTTACCTGAATTCTTATCGGTGTTTGACGCTTTGGTTGCTTTTTCTTTGGCAGCTTTATCTTTGGCAGCTTTTTCGGAAGCAAGTCTTTCCGCTTCGTCCTTCTCGGCGGCTGCTTTCTCCGCTGCGACACGCTCGGCTTCACGCTTCTCTGCTTCCACAATCTTAGGGTCTCTTCCGATGTTGGCCACGCGCACAAACGTCTCTGTAATGTTGCCCGCCGCGTCGCGCACCTTGACGCTTATGTTGCCGTTTGAAGTAATCTTGGCAGAATTTAAAGAAGTGAAGGCTCCTCCGTTAAAAGAATATGCCTCGCCGTTAAGTCCCGATTTATCATCATGCGCGGTAACGGTGAGTGTCACACCATCCTGAGTCCATTCTTCGGTGCTCTTTTCGACGCTGTCGATTACGGGAAGGTCCCTGTCGATGCAATCTACAGTGAAAGAAACCGTAACCGTACGGCCTCTTGAGTCCTTAACTGTGGCGTTGTAAGTACCATTTTCGCTGACTTCAAAAGAAGGGTTGGAAGTGAATCCGGCGCCGAAATCATAAGGCGCATCAGCAAGTGCAAAATCTCCCGCACCACCGCTTACACTAAGATTTAAAGTAACGTTACCGTTGGTAGGCTCAGAGCTTGCGGCGCCGAAGCTTACTTCCGCCACAGGTGTGTTCTCGTCCATTCCGCAGGCAATATCCCTGGCCGTATAGGTATGGGTACGCTCCACACCTGTCTCATTTCTTATGTAAGTGGTGCACACAGAACAGTACTGTCTGTATGCCACATCTCGACGAGCGCAGATACCGGCTTCGCACTTTTCCAAGTATACAATCTCAACAAACGGTTGCATTTTCTGACATGTTTTACAGTGATAAGTAGGGTAGTTAAACTCTATCTCAATTTTGTGCTTGGTCTCTTTGGTGACTTCCTGATAACAGGCATCGGTGTGAACATGGTTAAAGGATGCCGCATGGGCATTTTCTTTGGCAAATATCACAAAAAGAACTATTATAGCCGCGGCCGCGAATACTTTAAGCAAGCGACCCGATATTGTATTTTTAAACATTTTGACCTCCATGAAAATCTCTTCCGATATACGGAAGCTAATTTCCATGCAGACAGCAAAAGGGATTGTAGCATCATACAACCCCTTTAACAATTGGCAATCTGTTATAAAACATTTATTCGGTGTCTGCGGCGAGCACTTCTTCGAGTTCTTTCTCATAACTTGCGGCCATCGCTTCATCCCCCAAAGCCTTGTAAACACGGGCAAGTCCCTTAAGGGGGAGAATGGTCTTGTACTTAAGATTGGCCTGAGGCTCGGTCTCATATCTGGCGTTGTAATACCATACTGCCGCCTCGGTTAGGTCGCCTTTTGACTCATAGTATGCTCCAAGTATTGTGCAAGTTTCACTACTGCCGTCGCCCGCAACGTCTTTAAGCGCGTATTTAAGCAGTTCCACGGGGTCGTTTCTGATGGCGGCATCCTCGGATACCACTATGCAGGCAAGCTTTAAAAGTTCTTCATTGGAAGTGCTCTCGGCAACGGCCTTAAAGTAAGGCGCGGCGTTCTTAAAGTCTTCTTCCTTGCCTGAAATCATGAGCTCCTTGGCATACATCTTGGCCAGGCGAGCGCTCAGGGCTCCGCCGCCACTTAAGACTTTTTCAAAAATCTTTATGTCTCTGCCGGTATGAACATTCTCGGGCTTGTGAATAATATCTATGTCGCTTTCAAATACCACAGGATCCAAGCGCACCATTTCATGAATGGGCTCTATGAAGGTGAAGGTACGAAGGCGCTTATAAAGCTTCGGTCTGTATTCTTTGTCAAAGTTATAGACGGTGCCGTTCTCAAGCTGGTTGACGTAGCGCATCTCCACAATCTCTATTTCGGGCAAAAGAACTTCTTTTAACTTTAGAAACTTCTCGCGGTTGTCATCATCCAAAATCTCGTCGGCATCCGGGGTGTAGATATAGTCGCAGGTAGCCTTATCCATGGCGAAGTTTCTGGCCGCGCTGAAATCGTCAATCCACTTAAAATCATAAATCTTGTCGGTGTAGCGCGCCGCGATTTCCTTGGTCTTGTCCGTCGAGCCGGTGTCCACGATAATGAGCTCATCCCAGATGCCTTTAAGCGAGTCGAGGCACCTTGCAAGTACTTTTTCTTCGTTTTTAACAATCATGCAAGCAGAAATTGTAATCATATAGGCAGTTTTCCCCCTTGTTTTTAAACCGAATTGTAGGATAATCTAGCTATAATTCTTATATATTATGGTTATGTTATATGCAAAAGAAAAAATATAGTATGAACATGTGTGAAGGTCCCATCTTTTCAAAGATCTGGATATTCACCATACCCCTGATTCTGTCGGGACTGTTACAGCTCTTATTCAATGCTGTGGATATGATTGTAGCGGGACGGTATGTGGGCAAAGAAGCCCTTGCGGCTATCGGCTCCACGTCGTCTCTTATTAACCTGCTTACAAATGTCTTTATCGGTCTGTCCACCGCAGCCAATGTGCTGGTGGCAAGGTATTTCGGTTCGGGGCAGGACAAGGATGTTCACGAAACGGTTCATACATCGATTGCCCTCTCCGTTATCTGCGGTGTTATCATGTCGGCTCTGGGAATAGCTGTAGCGCCCAAGATTCTTATCCTTATGGGCACTCACGAGTCGGTTCTTCCCATGGCGACTCTCTACATTCGTATTTATTTCCTCGGCATGCCGGTGTTGATGCTTTATAACTTCGGTGCCGCTATCTTACGTGCTATCGGCGATACCAGGCGCCCTTTGTACTATCTTACCATATCAGGTGCCATCAATGCGATATGCAACGTAATATTCATCGTCGTGTTCCATATGGGCGTTGACGGTGTTGCTTATGCTACCATTTTGTCTCAGGCCATCTCTGCGGTTCTTACAATCCGATGCCTTATGGTCTCCGACGAATCGTACCGCTTCGAGCTTAAAAAGCTCCATATTTATCGCGACAAGCTCGGTCAGATATTACGTCTAGGCTTGCCTGCGGGATTTCAGGGCTCAATCTTCTCTATTTCAAACGTGTTGATTCAGTCTTCTGTTAACTCCTTCGGACCCGATGCCATGGCCGGCAACAGCGCGGCCTGCAATATAGAGGGCTTTGTATACGTTGCCATGAACACTTTCCATGTAACGTGTCTTTCTTTTGTCAGTCAGAATTACGGCAGACACAACTTCGCGCGTATACGCAAGATATTCTTAACGTGCCTCGGATGCGTGGCGGTTGTCGGCCTTATCGCCGGCTCATTGTCATACGTATTCGGACCGCAGTTACTGTCCCTTTACGCCAATGACTCCGACAAATCCGTTGTCATCGCTTACGGCATGCGCCGTCTTGCCATCATAATGTTTACCTACTTCACCTGCGGCATGATGGACACCTGCGTAGGCGCACTGCGCGGTCTCGGCTACGCCGTAATGCCTATGATAGTCTCTCTCCTCGGCGCCTGCGGCTTCCGTATCCTCTGGATATTCACCATCTTCCGCGCATTCCGCACCCTGGAGAACCTTTACATCTCTTATCCCATCTCATGGACAATCACCACAACCGTCCACATAATCTGCTTCATCATAGTCTTCAATAAGCTCCGCAAACGCATTGCCTAAGCTCCTGCCCAATCTACCCCGTATCGTGGGCAAAAGTCTTCCCCCAAAACCCTCTCCCGCTTCGATCTCGTGTAGCGGCCGGTCAGACGCTCCGTTGAGACTACGGTCTGTCCTACGCAAAAAGTGGTGCTTGAGGGGCAGCACAGCCCTTTTTTGCAACTCAAACAATCGTGTTTTCGTGCATAAGCGGCTAAAATACAGCCGCTAAGCGCCGACACTGCGATAGAGTTTTGCGGAAAGACTTTTGCCCACGATGCTCATTGACTGGCCATAGTGTATATTTAGCTCGCACAAGGCCGAATAAAAAGTGGTCACGGCGTAGGTCAAAAGCGGCGCGATAAAAAACCATAGACTTCGCGCATGAAGTTTAAGCGGTAGCGGTCCGGGCGGCCTCGTCTTTATAGCCCGGATAAACAAGATGCTCGTAAAACTTTCTTCGCAGAGACTTGACTAGGCGGGAGCACTTTTTATTCGGCCTTGGGCGAGCATAGAACATGATGGAGCACTGCTAAGAAATAACTGGTGGTCAGTCGTTGGTGAGTTCGCCGTAGAGCTGTGCACACTTGACGGCTACGTCCCAGCCTTTGAGGAGCTTCTTGCGTGTGGGAAGGTCCATGGTGGGCTCGAAGCGGCGGCCGAGTTTCCAGTTGGAAACGATGTCGGCGCGGTTCTTGTAGTAGCCTGTGGCAAGACCGGCAAGGTATGCCGCGCCGAGGGCTGTGGTCTCTATGCACTTGGGGCGCTCTACGCTAAGACCGAGCATGTCGGCCTGGAACTTCATGAGGAAGTTATTGGCGCTGGCGCCGCCGTCGACTTTTAAGGTGTTAAGCTTGATGGAAGAGTCTTCTTCCATGGACTTAAGAACGTCGGTGGTCTGATAAGCGATGGACTCAAGAGTCGCACGGATAAAGTGCTCCTTCTTGCAGCCCCTCGTAACGCCTACGACTGTGCCGCGCGCGTACTGGTCCCAGTAAGGCGCGCCCATGCCTACGAAGGCAGGCACAATGTATACGCCCGTCGTGTCGGGCACGACAGTGGCGAATTCCTCGGTCTGGCGCGCGGTCTCGACCATGCGCATCTCGTCGCGCAACCACTGCACTGCGGCGCCGGCTACGAATACGCTGCCTTCCAGGGCGTATTCGGGCTCATCGCTCTCGCTCGCCGCGATGGTGGTTACCAGACCGTTATTTGAAAAGATTGCTTTCTTACCTGTGTTCATAAGCAGGAAGCAACCGGTTCCGTACGTATTCTTGGCATCGCCGGCTTCGAAACAGCACTGTCCGAACAACGCCGCCTGCTGGTCGCCCGCAACACCCGTAATCGGAATCTCACCACCGAGTACGAAGGACTCGGTCTTTCCAAAGAACGTGCTCGACTTCACTACTTCAGGCAACATACACATAGGTATGCCGAAGTAATCGCAGAGTTCCTTGTCCCATTCAAGCGTATTGATATTAAAAAGCATGGTACGGGAAGCGTTGGTGTAATCGGTCTTATGAACCTTACCCTTCGTAAGATTCCACATAAGCCACGTATCAACCGTTCCAAAGAGCAAATCGCCCTTCTCGGCAGCCTCTCTAGCTCCTTCCACATTATCCAAAATCCATTTGAGCTTTGTAGCGCTGAAATATGCGTCGGGAATAAGGCCGGTCTTCGAGCGGATAGTCTCCGTCATGCCTTCTTCTTTTACCTTCTCAATATAATCTGCGGTACGCTTACACTGCCATACAATAGCGTTGTAAACAGGCTCGCCCGTGTGCTTGTTCCATACGATGGTGGTCTCACGCTGGTTGGTGATACCGATAGCCTCGATGTTGTCAACGTTAGCATGCACAAGTGCCATAGCTTCAAGAGCCACAGCCAGCTGCGAAGACCATATCTCCATAGCATTGTGCTCCACCCAGCCGGGCTTGG
>JAFYDI010000121.1 GCA_017544835.1 Lachnospiraceae bacterium
ACTCTACAATGCTTCCGATAACTGCCTTATCAACAGTACCGTTAGCCTTCAAAGTAACGTCTATACCGATACCGTCATGAGGCCGATACATCTTATCGATAATTTCATAGTCAAAGCCTTCGGCTGCGATAAGTCCTGTGGTCTCGATTCCCTTATCAAGGAGCTCTTCCTGAAGGGCTGCCTGAAATGCTCTGAAAATATTGCCGGCGCCGAAGTGAATCCACTCAGGCTTCTTAAGGGTAGCCGCCTTAACCGCTTCACGGTCGTAGCTCCATACTCTGTAGCCATTGTCCTGCCAGGCTGTTTTATTGGTCAATACGCTTTCCTGCGATAATTTAAGTTCTGCCACTGTTCTTACCTCTTATTGCTCTTCTCAATTGCTTCCCAAAGTCCGTTTAAGTAAGTTGCGCCAAGTGCTCTGTCGTAAAGACCGTAGCCGGGAAGTGCAACCTCACCCCAGATCATACGACCGTGGTCGGGTCTGATGGGGCCGTCAAAGCCGATATCGTAAAGAGCCTTCATAATCTCATACATATCGAAGGTTCCGTCCGAAGAAAGATGCGCGGACTCCTCGAAGTCTGTGGGAGAGTTGAACTTAAGGTTTCTTACGTGTGCGAAATGAATACGTCCCTTAAGAGAACGAATCATGTCGGGAAGGTCATTCTCAAGGTTGGTGCCGTATGAACCGGAGCAGAAGGTGACACCGTTGTGAGGGTTATCAACCATCTTCATCATGCGGAGAATGTTTTCTTTGTTAATGATAATACGGGGAAGTCCGAATACGCTCCATGCGGGATCGTCGGGATGAATCGCCATATTGATATCGTACTTGTCACATACAGGCATGATGCGCTCGAGGAAGTACTTAAGGTTCTCAAAGAGCTTCTCGTTGTCGATGTCCTTGTACATCTCGAAAAGTTCCTTAATCTTGGCCATTCTCTCGGGCTCCCAGCCGGGCATTACGTGACCGTTACTGTCATTCTTAATGCTGTCAAACATCTGCTCGGGCTTGATAGCGTCGATAGCTGCCTGATTGTAAGCAAGAACGGTGGAGCCGTCGGGACGCTTTCTTGCAAGCTCGGTTCTGGTCCAGTCGAATACAGGCATGAAGTTGTAGCATACCATGTGAATGTCTTCCTGACCGAGGCGCTCCAAAGTCTTGATATAGTTCTCAATGTGCTCTTCTCTCTCGGGAGAGCCAATCTTGATGGCATCGGAAATATTAACGCTCTCGATACCTGCAATCTTAAGACCTGCGTCTTCAACTTCTTTCTTAAGAGCACGGATATCTTCAAGTTCCCATGCTTCACCGGGAACGGTATCGTAAAGAGTGGTAATTACTCCCTTAACGCCGGGTACCTGTCTTATCTGTTCAAGGGTGACGGAATCGTGCTTGCTTCCGAACCATCTGAGTGTCATCTGCATAATCTAATCCTCCATAATGACTGCCACTTTGTTTATTATAATAGCGCATACCCCTTTGCGCGCTGTTAATCTCAGTGTCGTATTAATTGTAATTTCAGGCCGTAAAAACTTAAAGCATAAGTTTTGTTGTTAACATTGTAAAAGTTGCTGTATTATATTATAATCGTTTCAAAGGAGAGTTGCACCCATGAAAAAGCAAGAGCTTATAACACCCTTTTCCACGAGACAGTACATGTTCTCCCGTGACTACGAAATCTACTACTACAGCGATATGCCGGGTACCACCGTCAATAAGCACAGCCACGACTATTATGAATTCTACTTCTTTCTCGAGGGTAATATCAATATCAATGTTTCGGGTAAGCCCATAAAGCTTAAGCCCGGCGACCTTATTCTTATTCCTCCCGGAGTGGAACACTGTCCCGAGTATCTTGACGACGTGACTCCTTACAAGCGATTCGTGCTCTGGATAAGCGCCGATTATTACAACAAGCTTCTTGCCGCTTCCCCCGACTACGGATATATAGTGGACACTGTGAAGTCCACGCACTCATACCGTTTTTCCAACGATGTGCTTGCTTTTAACGAAATCCGTTCTGCCCTGTTTAACATCACCGCAGAGGTTAAGGGTAACCGCTTTGGCAAGGATGCGAAGGTGTCTATACAGATTAACGATCTTCTCCTTACACTTAACCGAATGACCTATGAGAAGGTTACCGTCGGCGCGTCAGGCACCAAGGGCAGACTTTCCAACATCATCAACGACTATGTAATGTTCCACCTTGATGAGGACTTATCCCTCGAACGACTCGAGCGCGAGTTCTTCGTAAGCAAGTACCACATCGAGCACGTGTTCAAGGAAGACTACGGTATCTCCCTTCACAAATTCATTCAGATGAAACGCCTCTACGCCTGCCGCGACGCTATCGGAAGCGGTAAGCCTATTCAGGAGACTTTCCCGCTATACGGTTTCAACGATTATTCCGTATTCTTCAGAGCCTTCAAGAAAGAATTCGGCATGAGCCCCAAGGAATACCAGATGGTGCAGAGATAAAACTTAAAATATAAAGGACTTAAGGTAGGTATCATTATCACCTTAAGTCCTTTTTTATTTACCAGCGTACAGACCATCTGCTGTCGTATTCTCCCGCTTTTTCTTTGTGTGATACCGGTGGTTCGGGGGCTGCTTTTCTTTCTTTTTCGCGCTTTCTTTTTTCAAAAAGAAGTCCCGAGAAAATCTTTTCATCAGCAGGCACGTCCACCGTTTCGTGAGTCCATGAGGATACGTATGCGGCGTTGCTGATTCTTAAACTGTTGATGCCTTCCGTGCCGGGGGAGATTAGCTCCTCGCCGTTTAACAGATGATTCGTGAAGTTTTTAAGTATCAGGACGTGACCGTCTTCTTTTTCCTCAAAGTTAAGGACTACTTCCGTAATCTTCTCGCGTGGCATGGCTTCGGAAGTGTTGAAGCAGATTTCGCGCTCGTCCTCGCTTAAGAGGTACAATTTCAGAACGCCTTCTTCGGCGACGGCTTTCCCATAGGTTCCGCTGATTTCAAGTCTGTTGGTGCCGGGGTACTCGCCCGTAGATGTTATGAATGTGGCCGATGCGCCGTTTCGGTACTCCGCATAGATGGTTACATCGTCTTCAACCGCTATTCTGTGGAAATGGCCCACTTTGCAGAAAGCTCTCAATCTGCTTGGCATACCCATTATCCACTGCCAGATATCAAGGTTGTGGGGGCACTGATTAAGGAGCACTCCGCCACCTTCACCGTTCCATGTGGCGCGCCAGCCCGCGGAATCGTAATATGCCTGGCTGCGGTACCAGTTGCTGATAATCCAGTTAAAGCGCTTAATCTCGCCAAGCAAACCTATGTCTACGTAATACTTGAGAGTCTGAAACAGGGGATTGGTGCGCTGATTGAACATGATGCCGAAGACCTTACCGCTTTTCTCGGCAGCCTTGTTCATGCACTTAACATCCACAGCATCAACGCCCGCAGGCTTCTCTATAAGCACGTTCAAGCCTGCCGCAAAGGCTTCTTTGGCTATTACGGGGTGAGTGTAGTGGGGCGTTGCCACAAGGACAACATCCACCTTGTCGGGCGTAAGAATATCATGGTAATCGCTGCATATGGCAACACTCTGCCCGAGATTTTCATGTGCCCATAAAAGCCTCGTCGCATCAAGATCCGACACCGCGGCAAGAACCGCCCCGTCGACCAATCCGTCATAAAGCGCTTTGGCGTGCGCGCTTCCCATATTCCCTATTCCGATGACTCCGTAACGTATCTTTTTCATTTTTTGTCTTCGTAATTTCCTACAGTTATTTTTTGTTCCGAGAAGTTTTCGACAAAAGAACTCTTTTCGTAAAAATGTACCGCGTTCTTAAGAATGCCTTCTGCCTTGTAATATTTGGATGTCTCATCGATTGGAAGGCTGATTGTCTTCTTTTCAAAGCCTGCCGCAAATATCGATGTGATAAGCTCGATGGTGCGTCTTCCGTCAACGCCTGTGATAAGAGGCTTCTCGCCCTTCTCAATGGCTGTGAGGTAATTGTCTATTTCACCCGTGTGGCCTTCATATTTAAGGTCCGGAATACTGTCGTAATATTCGTTAATCTTCTTAAGGAGCTCTGCATTGCGCTCTTCCTTGGGAAAGCCGTTCTCCATGGCGACTTCGGCCTTAACATCCCAGGGCATGGAAATCTTGGCATCGGCGCACTGAAGTATTATTCCCTGCTCCTCACCGTGGCTGATTACGGAAGAAAGAACCTCCGCAACCGTTCCGTCCTCGTACTTAAGGCACGCAAGCGACAAGTCTTCAACTTCTGCGTTGTCGTGCATTACGTTGGCAAGTACCGCTGTAGCTTCGATGGGGGAGCGGTCCTCAATCCAGTTGAGCATGTCGATGTGATGGACGGCGTGATTAAGGGTGGGCCCGCCGCCTTCTTTTTCCCATGTGCCTCTCCACCAAAGATCGTAGTAGGAATGGCCTCTCCACCACTCGGAGTTAACTCGTGCAAGGCATATCTTTCCTGCAAGTCCGGAATCTGCCAGCTTCTTAAGCTTGTATACACCGTTTCTGAAGCGGTTCTGGGCAATAATGCCGAGGGTTACATTGTTCTTCTTCTCTGCCTCAAGCATTCTGTCGCATTCTTCAAGACTTGCAGCCATAGGCTTCTCACAAAGTACATTTATCCCCGCGTTCATACAGTCTATGCTGATGGAAGCGTGCACATAAGGAGGCGTGCACACATGAACCACATCAATCTTTACGCCCGAGGAAAGCATGTCTTCATGACTTGCAAATACCTTTGCGTCGTTAAGTGCATACTTTTCCTTCATGGCTTCGGCCTTTTCGGGATAAATATCACAAAGTGCGACTATTCTGCATCTTTCCTTGAATTCAAGAAGTCCATGCACATGCATATTGGCGATTCCGCCGGTTCCTACGATTGCTACATTAATCATTTTGGTAATCTCCGTTACTTAATAATTTGTGCCTGCATTTCGGCTTTAACGCACAGTTCTGCTGCCTTGAAAGCATGCTC
>JAFYDI010000001.1 GCA_017544835.1 Lachnospiraceae bacterium
GACTCTACAAAGGACAATAAGATTGGTCTTACAATCGAAAACATGTCCGCGAGAGGACTTGGCGTTAACGGCATAAAGGTTAACGGTGCTGATGATGTTAATGCAACTGCAGCAATCGACACCATCAAAGCTGCAATCCAGAAGGTATCCGAACAGCGTTCCGCTCTCGGTGCAGTTCAGAACAGACTTGACCACACCATCAACAACCTCGACAACGTAGTTGAGAACACCACCAGCGCTGAATCTGCAATCCGTGATACGGATATGGCAACTCAGATGGTTAGCTACAGCAACAACAACATCCTTGCTCAGGCAGGACAGGCAATGCTTGCACAGGCTAATCAGTCTAACCAGGGCGTACTTAGCTTACTTGGCTAATAAGTACCGATTAATCGCTGATGCGGCTTAGCCGTACAATCCAATCTTTACAAAGTAACAAGAAACCGCTCCTCGCACGGGGAGCGGTTTTTCATGTTTATTCTGAGAAAATAAAAAATTTTGAAAATAGGGGTTAAGTTTTTTCTTTTGCCTCCGATATAGTTAGTAGAGTTACAAAAACAAACACAAAAACATGAAAATATTTAGCAGGATGCATCGGCAGGATGCCACCGTATTTCAAAGGAGGAATTTTACATGGTAGTACAGCACAATTTGACAGCAATGAACTCTAACAGAATGTTAGGCATTACCACTAAGTCACAGGCAAAGGCAACAGAGAAGCTTTCATCCGGTTACAAAATCAACCGTGCAGCTGATGATGCAGCAGGATTATCAATTTCCGAAAAAATGAGAAAGCAGATCAGAGGTCTTACACAGGCTTCTTCAAACGCTCAGGACGGTATCTCTTCCGTGCAGACAGCAGAAGGTGCACTTACAGAAGTACACGACATGCTTCAGCGTATGAACGAACTTGCAGTTAAGGCTGCTAACGGAACAAACTCCAAAGACGACCGTGATTACATCCAGGCAGAAGTTGATCAGCTCGTTACAGAAATCGACCGTGTTGCTACAACAACCAAGTTCAACGAGACTTACCTTTTAAAGGGCGATGACGGTTCAGGCGTAGGAAATCTTCATTTTGAAACAGCAGATACAAACCTCGCTTCCAAGATTGGCGGTCAGGATTTACAGTTTGACGGTGACGGAATTGCAGAAGCTACTCTTGCTGATGTTGCATCCACAAGCGCAAGCGTATCTGTAGCAACAAGCTTCCCTTCAACCCACGCAAGCTCCGATGTAGTATCTGTATCTCAGTCGGTAGGTCTTGTAGCAGGTAATTCGATTGCAATTACTGATTCCGCTGGAACATCTAAGTCATACTTCCTTTATGAAGGTGCTACCGATGAAGCTCTTAAGGCTAACGGAAAGACTGATGCCAACGGTAAACCTGTTGCAGCAAATACAGAGATTTATACCAGCAAAGAAGCATTCGTTAAGGCTATTAAGGCAGCAGCCAATGAAACCGGACAAGGCGATATCAAGTCAGTTAAGCTTGATGATACAACCCTTACAATTACCGCATTCTCAGACCTTAACAAGGGTCTTGACATCAGCCTCCATGTAGGTGCTGACTCTACAAAGGACAACAAGATCGGTCTTACAATCGAAATGATGTCCGCAAGAGGACTTGGCATCAACGGCATTAAGGTTGACGGCGATACAGACAAGAACGCAACAGCATCTATCGATGTAATTAAGGCAGCTATCCAGAAGGTATCCGAGCAGAGATCTACACTCGGTGCTGTACAGAACAGACTTGAGCACACCATCGCTAACCTTGATAACATCGTTGAGAACACCCAGAGCGCTGAATCCGCAATTCGTGATACAGACATGGCTACTCAGATGGTTGCTTACTCGAACAATAACATTCTTGCTCAGGCAGGTCAGGCAATGCTTTCACAGGCTAACCAGAGCAACCAGGGTGTATTGTCACTCCTTCAGTAATACAAACTTAGTTAACCCAAATCTTTTCCATACATACTCCTTCAAAAAAGGCGCTCCGAGCAGTCGGGGCGCCTTTTACTATATTTTGAATAAATTTTTCAAAAAAATACAAAATAGGGGTAAAGTTTTTCTTTTTATGTCCGATATAGGTAATAGAGATGTTAATTGACAAACAATTTGGGAAAAAGATATATAGCAGGACGCGTCGGCAGGACGCCGTTTTCAAAGGAGGAGAAAAATGGTAGTACAGCACAACCTTACAGCAATGAACTCTAACAGAATGTTAGGTATCACAACAAAATCTCAGGCTAAGGCAACAGAAAAGCTTTCATCCGGTTACAAGATTAACCGTGCGGCTGATGATGCAGCAGGCCTTTCCATAAGCGAAAAAATGAGAAAGCAGATCAGAGGTCTTTCACAGGCTTCCATGAATGCTCAGGACGGTATTTCTTCAGTACAGACAGCAGAAGGTGCACTTACAGAAGTACACGACATGCTTCAGAGAATGAACGAGCTTGCAGTTAAGGCAGCTAACGGAACCAATTCAGCAGACGATCGTCAGTACATCCAGGCAGAAGTTGATCAGCTCATCACTGAAATCGATCGTGTATCCACCACTACAAAATTCAACGAGACATATCTTTTAAAGGGTGACCACGGTGACGGAACCGGAACACTCAGCTACGAAAGCGCATCTAAGGCAGTTGATCCCAGCGCAACAGAAGACTTGTTTGCAATCGGCAACGGTTCATACAAAAAAGAAGGCGCCGGCGATGCTACAACAGGTGTTGCAGTTGCAGCAGGTACTTCCGGAATAACCGAACCCGCAGGAACCGGCAGCGGAACCAACGAAGCCAGCACATACAGCACTTCCAATATCGAAGTCGGCGGTGTTACATATACATTGGTATCTGACTTTGTAGTAGGACATGATAAGTCAGGCGCAGAATATTCTACAACTATCGACGATGTAGTAAAGGGCCTGAATGCTACAACCGGTACAGATACCCAGAAATACGTAGGCAGCATCAACGAACTTCAGAGAGCAATCAAAGAAGATTCCAAGGGCGAATTCAAAGAAGTAAGAGTTACAGCTGATGAGAACGGTAAACTTACCGGCGCCATCAATGCTTTTGCAGACTTAAACCAGGGTCTTGACGTAAGCTTACATGTAGGCGCAGACTCCACCAAGGACAACAAGATCGGTCTTACAATCGAAATGATGTCCGCAAGAGGACTCGGAATCAACGGTATGCTTGTAAACGGTGCAACTGATGACAACGCAACCAATTCCATCAACACCATTAAGTCCGCAATCCAGAAGGTATCCGAACAGCGTTCCGCACTCGGTGCCGCACAGAACAGACTTGAGCACACCATCGCCAACCTCGACAACATCGTTGAGAACACCACAAGCGCTGAATCCGCAATTCGTGATACAGACATGGCTAAGCAGATGGTTGAGTACTCGAACAATAACATTCTTGCTCAGGCAGGTCAGGCGATGCTTGCACAGGCTAACCAGTCTAACCAGGGTGTATTGTCACTCCTTCAGTAATCAGGCCATAATCATTAATCCTTATATAAAGTTAGTAAGTGTAAGAGGCAGGCGTCCCGTGGGTGCGGGACGCCTGTTTTTGCGCGGAGAGTTCTTTGATATGGGTTAACCTCAATTCTATGGTACCATCGTACCATTGCCCGATGACCTCTTAAGATGTTATACTGAATGAACCACTAAACAAGAGGAGGAGATTATGAAGAAACTCTATGCATTTGTGTTGTCTCTTGCACTTGTGCTTTCTTTGGCAGCTTGTGCGGAGAAGACTTCCGTGTCACAGTCGGTTTCTGAAGTGTCAACCGAAACTTCCGTTTCAACCGAGACTAAGACAGAACCCGTCGCAGAGGACAAGGGACTGGGTATTGATAAGGATATCATCGTGCTTTACGTAAATGACGTTCACTGCGGTATCGATGACAATCTTGGTTATCAGGATCTGGTAACCGTTAAGAACGCTTATGAAAGACTTGGTCACAAGGTTATTCTTGTGGACAACGGTGACGCTATTCAGGGCGATATCGTGGGAACGCTTTCAAAGGGCGAGGCTATCATTAACATTATGAACGAAGCGGGATTTGATGTTGCTGTTCCCGGTAACCATGAGTTCGATTACGGAATGGAGAGATTCCTTGAGCTTACCGGTAAGGCCAAGTTCCCTTACGTATCATGTAACTTTATGGACAAGGACGGCAAGCCCGTTTTTGATGCTTACAAGATTAAGGAAGTAAGCGGCGTGAAGATTGCTTTTGTCGGTATCTGCACTCCCAAGACCATTACTTCTTCAACACCTAAGTATTTTATGAATGAGGCGGGCGAGTATATTTATTCTTTCTGCCAGGATGAAAGCGGAGAGAAGTTATATGCGGCTGTTCAGGCGGCTGTTGATGCTGCAAGAGCTGAGGGCGCGCAGTTCGTATTCGCACTTTCTCACCTTGGAACCGAGGATGATTGCTCACCCTGGACTTCTTCCGAAGTTATTGTTAACACCACAGGTATTGATGCGGTTCTCGACGGCCACTCACACTCCGTATGGCAGGAAGAGCGCGTTAAGAACAAAGAAGGCAAGGAAGTTATCCTTACCTCTACAGGTACCAAGCTTAACTATATCGGTGTTCTCACTCTTTCCAATTCCGGCAACGTTCGTACAGGACTTGTTGATGACAAGGGCGAGACCGCTTCCGTTAAGGCAACTATCGACGAGGTTAAGGCTCAGAACGAGGAACTCGTGAACACAGTTGTGGCTCACACCGACGTAGACCTTACCATCATGGACCCCAAGACCGGCGAGAGAATGGTTCGCAGTAACGAGACCAACTTAGGCGACCTCTGCGCAGACGCATACAGAGCTATGTCCGGCGCTGAGATTGCTTTTGTAAACGGCGGTGGCGTACGCAGCAACATCGCAGCAGGCGATATTACTTACGGCGACATCATCAAGGTTCATCCCTTCGGTAACATGATGTGCGTAGTTGAGGCTACCGGTGAGGAGATTTACGAAGCTCTTGAAATGAGCGCATCGAAGCTTCCGGCTGAATTCGGCGGATTCCTTCATGTTTCGGGACTTTCTTTTACCATCGACCTTTCTGTTGAATCACCTGTAGTTACAGATGACAGCAAGATGTTCGTGAAGGTTGAAGGCGAGCCCAGAGTTAAGGATATCATGGTAGGCGACGAGCCTCTTGATCTTACCAAGACTTACACCCTTGCTTGTCACGATTACAAGCTTAAGAATATGGGTGACGGCTACACAATGTTTGCCGACAACGTATTCCTTCAGGACAGCGTAATGATCGACAATCAGGTTCTTATCAACTACATCGTTGACGTTCTCGGAGGCAATGTAGGCGAAGAGTACAAGGATCCTTACGGTCAGGGAAGAATCACCATCAAAGAATAATATTGATGCATTAAATAAGGGAGGCGCCTTGAGTGAGGCGTCTCCCTTTTGCTGTGCTGCTACTCAACCTTTATTTTACTACCTTGGACTATAAACGCAACTATACTTACATAATCGTATATATTCCGGCTGAGATTTATCCCAATACGAAAAAATAAGCAGATTGGGATAAAAAATGAGCTGATTTGGGCAGACTTGAGGTGAATATATCCCTATATGAAAAAAGTTGTAAATTGGGATAAGAATTCGGCAAAAACTTATCCCAAAACGAAGATTTTTCGCTATTGGGATAATGAGTTTACATAACACAGGGAAAGTAGGCTGTTTTTTATCCCAAAATCAGGAAAATTTCATATTGGGATAAAAGCGCCGACTATAGAGTAAATAATAAGAGGAAACAAGGCCGGGCGTGAGCCATTATGAAGAATCGGTTAAGATTCGTTGCCGAAATGCTTAAAATGGCGAAAGAAACCTTGCGAAGGAACTAAAGTATGGTATTATGGTGAGCATGAAAAAAGAAACTGTAAGACAAATTTTAAAATGTATCCCCATGGTGATAGTGATGATAGGGATATTTGTGTTCTCGATGATGCCGGGAGAGCAGTCGGGAGATACCAGTCGGGGATTCCTGATGACGCTTGCGCATATTGTGGAAGGACTCACACATAAGGACTTTTCGACGGATAGTATTGAGGCTTGGCATCATTTTGTGAGAAAGTGCGCGCACTTTACGGAGTACGCGATACTTGGCGTGACGGTGGTATATGCTTTCGGCGAGAAGCTTAAGAAGGTTAAGCGCATAATACCTGTGGCTCTTGCGATTTGTGCTTTCTATGCGGCGACCGATGAGTTCCACCAGCACTTTGTGCCGATGCGCATGGGATCGGTGTCGGATGTGCTTTTGGACAGTGTCGGAGCGTTGACGGGAATAGTGATTTTTCTTTTGATAACAAGGAAGAAAAGGGCTGAATTGCGTGAATAGTAGAACTTTTTAAGCAATACTTGCAAGGATTAAACAAGTATGGTATCATGAAAACAAAAAATGGGTAAATTCCACCCATTTAATATAAGTTTGTTTGCCCGGCGCGCAAAATGGATTTTGCACACCTATCACGGAAGAAAGGAGGAGCTTATGGCAGACTATACGTCTATTAATAATATCTATAATTATTATCTTACAACGTATGCGCAGAAGTCTGACACCAAGTTCGATACTCATAAGAAGAGTGAACTGCGCGGCGTATACAATTCCATCGTTAAAATGAATAAAGAAGCTCCCCTGTACATCGTGGATAAATCCCAGGAGACTAAGGAGTATGCCGTTGGACTTAAGGAAAATGCGCGTACACTTCACAATACTATTGCGTCTCTTGGAGGACTTAGTGACGACGATTTGTTAAGCAAGAAGGTTGCATTCTCATCCGACGATACACTCGCTTCGGTTAATTATATCGGAGAAGAGTCGGATGCGGAGAAGGTTCCTTCTTTTGAAATAAGCGTTCAGAGACTTGCGGGACCGCAGATTAATGCGGGACGTATGATTCCGTCAGATCAGTCAAATCTGCCGGCGGATACGTATTCTTTTGATATCGGCACCAACGGACTTAACTACGAGTTCCAGTACAATGTCGGCCAGGGCGATACGAACCTGTTCGTGCAGGAGAAGCTGGCTCGCCTTATTTCCAACGCCGGAATCGGACTTGATGCATCGGTTGAGCATGACGGCAACGGCAACAGCGCACTTGTTATTCAGTCACAGACTGTGGGCGCTTCAGCTAACGGACGCCTGTTCACGGTAAGTGATGAGCATACGAGTAAGACTTCGGGTTCTGTAGGATTCTTCGGAATCGACAATGTTATAAGAGAAGCGCAGAATTCGCAGTTTACCATAAACGGAACGGCACGCGAGGCTTCAGGCAACAGCTTTACGGTTGAGAAGATGTACGAAGTGACACTCAATCGTGTAAGCCGCGATGAGTCGGATAAGGCAAGCATCGATCTTAAGGCCGACCTTGAATCCATGGCTTCCAACATTTCAAGGCTTGTGGACGGTTACAACGGATTCATCGATACGACGGATTCCTACATGGAGAACCATCCGAAGTCAAGCTGCCTGGTACGTGAGATGTACGGACTTGCTTCGCTTCACGAGGAAGACTTGGAGAATGCGGGACTTCACCTCAAGGAAGACGGACACATCGAGCTTGACCGCGGTAAGCTTATGGAAGCTGTATATCGCGAGGATATTTCAAAGAGCATCGACGGAATCAAGAGTTTCGCAGGCTCAGTACTAAGAAAGGCCAATCAGGTTGCGCTTAACC
Organism: Lachnospiraceae bacterium; assembly: GCA_017544835.1. Classification (GTDB taxonomy): domain Bacteria; phylum Bacillota; class Clostridia; order Lachnospirales; family Lachnospiraceae; genus UBA1258. The sequence goes on from JAFYDI010000001.1 coordinate 7,724, forward strand.
CCATGCAATATGCGGACCGCACCGTTGTGGCTTACAAGAATCCGGGACACAATTACGCATCGCCTTATGTAACGAGCGCATACACCGGAATGATGTTTAACGGATACTGCTAAGATACCACCTATCTTTTAATTTTGAAGGATATGTGGTATCTTTTTTTTATGGAAAAATTTGAGACAGAAGCAAAAGAAAATGTGACTGAAGAAGTGACTGCTGCGGAGGAGTCGGCCGAGGTAGCTGAATCGGCTTCGGCGCCGGTTTCAGTGGAGGAGACGCAGGCATCGGCTTCCGCGACTCGTGAGGTAAGCGTAGCGGCAGGCTGCTTCAGAGCATTTATAATAGGATTTTTGATTTTTGCCGCCGTGGCAATTCCTTCGCTTGTGATGACTAAGGGCGTGTGGATTTACTACGGTGATTTTAACGTGCAACAGATTCCTTTCTATAATCATGTGCATGCGGCGCTTAAGAGCGGTAAGTTCCTCTACGACTGGGGGACGGATCTTGGCGGAAGCTTTATCGGATGCTATTCTTTTTACATTCTGGGAAGTCCGTTCTTCTGGCTGACGTTGCTGTTTAGTGATGGCGCGATTCCTTATATTATGGTGTGGGTGACTGCGCTTAAGTATGGCGTGATGGCGGCGACGGCTTATGCGTTCATGAGGAGACATTTGCGTACTCACGTGGGAGCACTTCTCGGTGCGCTTATGTTTGCTTTTGCCGGATATCAGGGCGCGGTGCTTGTGTACAATCACTTCCATGATGCGGTGGCGTTCTTCCCGCTGTTTCTGTGCACTTTCGAGGATTTGTTCAAGGTGCGCGAGAATGGGCGCAGGCGCGTGGCGGGCTTTGTGCTGATGTGCACGCTGATGCTCGTTATCAATTACTATTTCTTTGTCGGGCAGTGCGTTTTTCTTGTGATTTATTATTTTACGGTGGTTGCGGATTACAAGAAGGGCTGGAAGAGTGTGGCTGCGGATGTGATGCGCGCTTTCTTTTGCGGACTTGCGGGTATAATGCTTGCGGGTGCGTACATTCTGCCGGCGGTTTACTATACGATGGGCAATTCGAGGCTGTCGCAGGTGCTTCTCGGATATGATCTTGTGGCATACAGCGAGCCTACGATGTTCTGGGGAATAGTTAAGAATGTGTTCATGCTGCCTGATGTGTCGGGACTTAACTCGATGCTTAACCAGTCCTTTAGCAGGGTTTCGGGAATCGGTGCGTATATTCCGCTTTTCTCGATGAGCGGCGTGATTGCTTACTTCATATATAATAAGGGCCTTGATAAGTGGAAGAGATTGTGCATAACCTGCGCGGCGTTTGCACTGGTGCCGGTACTCAATGCGCTCTTCTCGGCGCTTAACTCGGAGTACTATGCGCGCTGGTATTATATGCCTTTGCTTGTGATGGCGATGCTTACCGGCTGGGCGGTTGAGAATCGCGAGGAGGCTTCGGAGGCGGTTAGAAAGGGTGCCGTGACGGTCATGATTGTGAGCGGACTGATTGCGTTAATGGGCGTACTTCCCGCCAAGGACGAGGACGGAAACCTTACGGTGCTCGGCGCGCTTAAGAATTATGAGCAGCTTATAAGCGAGATTATCTTCACGCTGGTGATGGTTTTCTTCTTATATTTATATGTGGCAAAGATTTACAGGAAATCGACGCGGGTTGTGAAGGCTTACGTGATAGGCGCCTGCGTGCTGACGTGCGCGACTATGTTCTATACAGGCACCGTGCTCGTTGATGGCCAAAGAAAGGCTGATTTCCTTACTCAGGCAGTCTTCGGAGAGTCACCGATTGAGGATGACGGAACCTTCTTTAGAATAGAGACGGACGAAGATTTTTATAATTATTCGATGTTCTGGGACGATGTGCATTGTATTACCTCTTTCATATCGACTATTCCGGATTCGACGTTTTCTTTTTACAAAGCCTGCGACATTCCGAGAAAGGTTACGAGCCACCCTTACACAACGAGGGTTGGGGCGAGAGCGTTTCTTTCGGCGAGATATTTTATTACCAACAATATGCATTCGATTGAGCATATCGGGCATATCGAGGACATGACGGAGCTTAAGGGCTACACGCTTGTGGGCGAGAAGAACGGCTTCAATATTTATGAGAATGAGAACTATGTTCCCATGGGATTTGCTTTTGACGCGTATATTACGGAGTCGGATTATAACAGCATCGAGGCGTCTGGGCAGTCTAAGGACAGGTTGTTGGTTAAGTACTTGATAGTTCCGGACGATGAGGCCGAAGCTGTCGGAGAGTTGCTTGAGCACGGAGAGATTTCCGAGTACGGCATGCCTTCTTTTAAAACCTTCGAGGAGTTGTGCGAGGCAAGATGGTCAATGGCCTGCACGGAGTTTGAGACGACTCATGCGGGATTCACGGCCAAGGCGGATATGGAGAATGATACGTACGTGTTCTTTTCCGTTCCTTACGAAGAAGGGTTCACGGCTTACGTGGACGGAGGAGAATCTTCTATTATAAAGGCAAGCTTTGGATTCATGGCGGTCAAGGTGCCGGCGGGAGAGCATACGATTGAGTTTAAATATGTTCCGTCGGGGCTTAAGAGCGGAATATATTTAAGTATTGTCGGACTTTTTCTTTTTGCAATAATTTTAATCAAAAATCGCTTGACTCTTAACGCGGCCTGTGTTAAAGTGTCATAGCGGAGAGAAATTAGGCTCCTTTTTTTGTGTTAAAATTTTTGAAAATTAACTTACGCGGAGGGAAAGAATATGCGTACAAAGATCACATTGGCATGCACAGAGTGCAAACAGCGTAATTACAATACCACTAAGGATAAAAAGACTCATCCCGATCGTATGGAGACCAAGAAATACTGCAGATTCTGCAAGCGTCACACCATGCACAAAGAGACCAAGTAATTGACCCGATCGGAAGGAGTTAATCATGGCAGATACCAATACTAAGGAAAACAAGCCCGGATTTTTCAAGACCGTAGCAATCGAGTTCAAGAAAATCGTATGGCCTTCAAGAGAATCTGTTTTGAAGCAGTCCGTTGCGGTTACCGTTATCGCGATTGTTGTCGGCATTCTCATCACCATATTTGACTTTTTCATCCAGTATGGTGTTAACTTTATTACACAGTAAAGTGAGGGCAGTTCTATGGCAGAAGCACAGTGGTATGTAGCACATACCTATTCCGGATATGAGAATAAGGTTAAGGTTAACCTTGAGAAGACAATAGCTAACCGTCACCTTGAGGATGAAATTCTGGAAGTACGCGTTCCGCTTCAGGATGTTGTGGAAGTTAAGGACGGCGTTCGTAAGACTTCCCAGAAGAAGATGTTCCCCGGTTATGTTCTTGTTAAAATGGTTATGAATGACGACACTTGGTATGTTGTCAGAAATACCAGAGGCGTTACAGGTTTCGTAGGACCCGGATCCAAGCCCGTACCGCTTACGGAAGCAGAGATGAAGCCTTTAGGCATTCGTATGGAGAATGTTTCCGTAGATTTCAAAGAGGGCGATACCATCGCAGTTGTTGCGGGCGTTTGGAAAGACACCGTCGGCGTTGTTACCCGTATGGATTACAACAAGCAGACTGCTACCATCAACGTAGAGCTCTTTGGTCGTGAGACTCCCGTAGAGATTTCTTTTGCGGAAGTTCGCGCAATGAACTAATTGATTTAGGTATTAACGGCAATCAAGCCTTTAATATACCCACTAACGTGGGAGCGTCGCCGCATTCCGCGGAGTTACGACGCGCCTAACCACATATTTATTAGGAGGTGCCATTATGGCAAAGAAAGTAGAAGGATACATTAAGTTACAGATTCCTGCCGGCAAAGCAACACCTGCTCCCCCTGTAGGACCTGCACTTGGTCAGCACGGTGTTAACATCGTGGAATTCACCAAGCAGTTTAACGCTAAGACAGCTGATATGGGCGATACAATCGTTCCCGTTATCATCACTGTTTATGCAGACAGAAGCTTTAGCTTCATCACAAAGACTCCCCCCGCTGCAGTTCTTATTAAGAAGGCTTGCAACATTAAGTCAGGTTCGGGTGCTCCCAACAAGACAAAGGTTGCTACCATTTCTAAGGCTAAGCTTCAGGAAATCGCTGAACTTAAGATGAAAGATCTTAACGCAGCAAGCCTTGAGGCAGCTATGAGCATGATCGCCGGAACTTGCAGAAGTATGGGCGTTAACGTAGAACAGTAATTAAGGAGCTTAGGAGGAAATTAATATGAAACATGGTAAGAAATATGTTGAAGCAGCTAAGCTCGTTGATCGTTCTCAGTACTACGAGTCAGCAGATGCAATTGCACTCGTTAAGAAGACAGCTACTGCTAAGTTTGATGAAACAGTTGAATTACATTTAAGAACAGGTTGTGACGGACGTCATGCTGAACAGCAGATCCGTGGCGCAGTTGTTCTTCCCAACGGTACAGGTAAGACCGTTAAGGTATTGGTATTTGCTAAGGGACCCAAGCTTGACGAGGCTCTTGCAGCAGGTGCTGATTACGCTGGCGGTGACGAGCTCATCCCCAAGATTCAGAATGACGGATGGCTTGACTTCGACGTTGTTGTTGCTACCCCCGATATGATGGGTGTTGTAGGTCGTCTCGGTAAGGTTTTAGGACCTAAGGGATTAATGCCCAACCCCAAGGCAGGTACCGTAACAATGGACGTTACCAAGGCTGTTAACGATATTAAGGCTGGTAAGATTGAGTACCGTCTTGATAAGTCCAACATCATCCACGTTCCCGTTGGTAAGGCTTCTTTCACAGAAGAGCAGTTACAGCAGAACTACGATGCACTTATGGACGCTATCTTAAAGGCTAAGCCCGCTGCATTAAAGGGTCAGTACATTAAGTCAGCAACCCTTTCCACTACAATGGGCCCCGGCGTACGCATGAGCGTAGCTAAGTTCTAAGTTGTCAGAACTAAATATTTAGGAGTTGACACAATTTTAAAACTGTGTTAATTTATACAAGGCCGAAGACAGTAGGTGAAGGAGTAACCTTCGTAAGATAACCGCCTACCGAGGAACCAGTGAGTATTGATTATTTGCGAGTCCCTCTGTCTTATGGCAGAGGGATTTTTTATATGAATCTCCTGTTCGGCAAAACTTATAAGGAGGTAAGAAAATGGCTAGTGCTAATGAAGCAATCAAAGCCCAGAAGGCTGCCATCGTTGCTGAAATCTCCGAGCAGATTAAGGATGCTGATTCCATCGTAGTTGTTGACTACAGAGGACTCACCGTTGCTCAGGATACACAGCTTCGTAAGGCTTTACGTGAAGAAGGCGTTGTATACAAGGTATACAAGAACACTTTCATCACCAGCGCTATTAAGGGCACAGATTTCGAAGGCATTGCACCTTACTTGGAAGGACCTACCGCTATTGCTATCGGTAAGTCTGATGCAACAGCTCCCGCAAGAGTTATTGCTAAGTTCGCTAAGGATGCTAAGGCACTTGAAATCAAAGGCGGCGTAGTAGAAGGTAATGTCTACGACGTTAAGGGTATTGAGATGATCGCTACAATACCTTCAAGAGACCAGTTAATCTCCAAGTTACTTGGAAGCTTACAGTCTCCTATTACAAACTTCGCACGTGTTATGAACCAGCTTGCTGAAAAAGGCGGTGCTCAGGCATGTGCAGCTCCTGCAGAAGCAGCTCCCGCAGCAGAGGAAGCTCCCGTAGCTGAAGAAGCTCCCGCAGAAGCACCTGCAGAGGCATAAGCTTAACAGGTAACAACTTATTGTATATTACATATTAAATGGAGGATTTTAAAATGGCTAAATTAACAGCTCAGGAACTCATTGATGCTATCAAAGAGTTATCCGTACTTGAATTAAATGACTTAGTAAAAGCTTGCGAAGAAGAGTTCGGCGTATCCGCAGCAGCAGGCGTTGTAGTTGCAGCAGCAGCAGGCCCTGCAGAAGCAGCAGAAGAGAAGACCGAGTTCGACGTAGAACTTACCGAGATCGGTGCAGAAAAGGTTAAGGTTATCAAGGTTGTTCGTGAAGCTACCGGACTTGGCCTTAAGGAAGCAAAGGACCTCGTTGAGGCTGCTCCCAAGGTTGTTAAGGAAGGCGCTTCCAAGGCAGACGCTGAAGCTCTCAAGAAGACTCTTGAAGAAGCAGGCGCTAAGGTTACTCTTAAGTAATTTTACCCCTTATAAGAAATCGGGCGAGGATTTATCCTCGCCCTTTTTGTTTTTATGGGAGGGTTTCTTTGGCCGGGCGAAACGCGTGCTTGCCCGATTAATTACTTTAGTATATAATGTCGGAAGACATTGTGGGCATAGCCCCTTACGGAGAGAGATTATGTGGATTGCCAATAACTGGACAGATTATGAAGTAATAGATACATCGGGCGGCGAGAAGCTTGAACGATGGGGGAAGTATATTCTGCTTCGTCCCGATCCTCAGGTTATCTGGAATACCGAGAAAGTTAATAAGAACTGGAAGAAGTTAAACGGTCACTACCATCGTTCCTCAAAGGGCGGTGGCGAGTGGGAGTTCTTCAATCTTCCCGATGAGTGGACTATTTCATATCAGAACGGAGCCAAGTTCCATCTTAAGCCTTTTGCTTTTAAACATACGGGTTTGTTCCCTGAGCAGGCAGTCAACTGGGATTGGTTTTCTTCTATTATAAGAAGTGAGAAGGATAAGAACCCCGATAAGCCCATAAAGGTTTTGAATCTTTTTGCATATACCGGCGGCGCAACTTTGGCGGCTGCACTTGCGGGTGCGGAGGTTACTCATGTCGATGCTTCCAAAGGTATGGTAGGCTGGGCTCGAGAAAATGCTGTTTCATCAGGCCTTCAGGATGCCAAGATTCGCTGGCTTGTAGACGACTGCGTTAAGTTTGTTGAAAGAGAGATTCGTCGCGGCAACAAGTACGACGGTATCATCATGGATCCTCCTTCATACGGACGCGGCCCCAAGGGCGAGATTTGGAAGATTGAAGAGAGCATCTTTCCTTTTGTGGAGTTGTGTGAGCAGCTTCTTTCGGATGATGCACTGTTCTTCTTAATTAACAGCTATACTACCGGACTTCAGCCGGCAGTGCTTACATATATGCTTAATACCGCTGTTGCCAAGAAGCATCCCGGAATGGTTAAGTCCGATGAGATAGGACTTCCGGTATCCGACAACGGTTTGGTACTTCCGTGCGGAGCAAGTGGAAGATGGATGAGACAATAGTTTCTTTTGATGCAGGTTAACATACAGTAGTGCATATCGCACATAAACCGGGCGGTTGGCGCTTAAAAACGGGGAAAACTGCCGATTATGAAAAAAATTAAAAAAATACTTGCTTTTTACGGTGACTTGGTGTATCATAACGATTGCTGTGGCATGATAGCTATGAAGCGTGAGGTTGCTGCATTCGGGAATACATAACCGCTTGCAGGTTTTCCGCGGAGCGAAAGTCATGTAAACTGACGACAAGTCACTGTACAAAGCAACTGTCTATCAATAGGATAGAAACGACGTGCAGGTCGCTATCCCCGAGAGAAGAATGCTTATGTGTTCTTCGTTTTTTTCAGAGGGTTTAGGACACGCACGGGAGAGTGTACAGTCGCCACTTGTCGTACTTAGCTTTAAAAGTACGAAAAGGAGGAGACTTTTTTTATGGCAAGTCAAGTAATGAGAATCACACTCAAGGCATATGATCATCAGTTGGTTGATGCATCTGCCAAGAAAATCATCGAGACCGTTAAGAAGAACGGTTCCCAGGTTAGTGGACCTGTTCCGCTTCCTACTAAGAAGGAAGTTGTAACAATTCTCCGCGCTGTTCACAAGTACAAAGATTCCAGAGAACAGTTCGAGCAGAGAACCCACAAGAGACTCATCGATATCATTACTCCCACACAGAAGACAGTCGAAGCTCTTCAGAGACTCGAAATGCCTGCAGGTGTGAGCATCGATATCAAGATGAAATAATTCTTAAAACTGACAAATTAACAACCTCTACTAGAATGAATGCCCTGTGCATTCCGCTGTAGACACAAGGAGGAAAAATGAAAAAAGCATTATTAGCTACAAAAGTCGGAATGACTCAAATCTTCAATGCAGACGGTACATTGGTACCCGTTACAGTACTTCAGGCAGGCCCCTGCGTAGTTACTCAGGTTAAGACCGTTGAGAACGATGGCTACGAAGCAGTTCAGGTTGGTTTTGCTGAGAAGACCGAAAGAATCATCAACAAGGACGCTAACGGCAAGAAGGAATACGTTCATGCTCACGGCGTTAACAATGCTCTTAAGGGACATTTCAAGAAGGCCGGCACAACCGCTAAGAGATACGTTAGAGAGTTCAAGCTTGAGAACGTAAGCGATTATGCACTCGGTTCAGAAATCAAGGCTGACATCTTCGCAGAAGGCGACAAGGTTGACGCTACCGCTATTTCAAAGGGTAAAGGCTTCCAGGGCGCTATCAAGAGATTAGGCCAGCACAGAGGACCTATGAAGCATGGTTCCAAGTTCCATCGTCATCAGGGTTCCAACGGTGCATGTTCTTCACCCAGCCGTGTATTTAAGGGTAAGGGAATGCCCGGTCACATGGGACACGTTAAGGTTACTGTTCAGAACCTTGAAGTAGTAAGAGTTGATGCTGAAAACAACATCTTACTTGTTAAGGGCGCAGTACCCGGACCCAAGAAAGCCTTGGTTACCATTAAAGAAACCGTTAAGGCTAACGCTTAATAAAGATCGGAAGGAGGACCATTAAGATGGCAAAA
>JAFYDI010000011.1 GCA_017544835.1 Lachnospiraceae bacterium
ATAAAAGGAGGTTGATAAGTTATGCAAACTGTTATAACTATCGGAAGACAATACGGTTCGGCCGGTCACGAAATCGGAGAGAAGGTAGCCAAGTACTTCGAGATTCCTTTTTACGACAAGTCTATACTTACAAGAGCAGCCAAGGATAGCGGATTCTGTGAAGAAATGATTAAGAATCATGATGAGAGACCTACCAATTCATTTCTTTACAATCTGGTAATGGATACATATTCTTTTGGATATAATTCCTCGTCATTTGTGGATATGCCCATCAGCCATAAGGTATTCCTTGCGCAGTTTGATGCAATTAAGTCTTTTGCCAATGAAGGCCCTTGCGTAATCGTCGGAAGATGTGCCGACTATGCTTTGGCAGATTACGACAATGTTTTGAACTTGTTCATTTATGCCGATGATGCTTTCAAATGCAATTACATTAAGAAGCTTGATGATTCGGTAAAGTCTGATGAAGACGCAAGAGATTTATATCAAAAGAAAGACAAACAGAGACAATCATACTACAATTATTATTCCTCCAAGAAATGGGGCCGTGCTGAAAGCTATGATTTATGCATAAATTCTGCCAAGCTCGGTGTTGAAGGAACGGTTAAGTTTATTACACAATATGTGGAAGACTACGAGAAGTATCACAATTCATAAGTAACAGGTCGTAAGGCCCGTCGGATTTATGCCGGCGGGCTATATTTTTGCCTTACAGACGGCGTCAATCTATTGAAAAACCCAAAATCATAATATAGAATTAGCATTGTAATTTATTAAAAAGAGGTGGGTACAAAAATGGAGAATAAACCTAGATCTCGTAAAAAGAATGTAACCGGAGAAGGTACCGGTTTATACAGAAGAGGAGAAGGCCTTAATGCAAGTGCACCTACAAGCGGTTCTTCCGCACCTTCACCTTCGGGCGGCCCGTCCGGTAATAATTTTGGCGGAAATGGTCATAGGCCTACAGGTGGCGGTTCCTCATTAACAAGAGCCGGCGGAAAGGCATCAATCGTTCTTTTGCTGATTGCATTATTGGTATTCGGCGGCAAGAGCGGATTCCTTAGTTCATTGCTGGGCGGTGCAACAGGAAGCGATGATTATACCGACGATTATTCATATCAGCAGCAGACTACTCAGACGCAGCAGACACAGCAGAGTTCGTCGGGATTTTCTTTTAACCCTATGGATTTAATCAGTTCTTTTGGTATGTCACAGGGCAGTACATCAAGTGCCGCAGCATCTTCGGGCTGGTCATTTACGCCCAATACCGGCAAGCTTGACAGAAGCGTTAACGGTAAGGTTAGAGACAGATATACCACAATTCTTGGGGATGGTAAGGATACAGTAACCATAATGGTTTATGTATGCGGTACTGACCTTGAGTCAAGAAGCGGAATGGCTACTCAGGACTTAACCGAGATGACCAAGGCCAAGCTTTCCGATAAGGTAAACCTTATAGTTCTTACCGGCGGATGTAAGCAGTGGAAGAATAATATTATCAGCAACAGAGTTAATCAGATATATCAGGTTAAAGACGGTGGATTGTATTGCCTTGAGAAGGATTATGGCACCAAGGCAATGACAGATCCATCAAATGTCACTGAGTTTATTAAATACTGTACCAAAAACTTCCCGGCCAACAGAAATATGTTCATTTTCTGGGATCACGGCGGAGGATCGATTTCCGGATACGGGTATGATGAGAAGAATTCTTCTTCGGGTTCAATGAACCTTGCGGGAATTAATACAGCGTTTAAGAATGCGGGCGCCAAGTTTGATTTTGTAGGCTTTGATACATGTCTTATGGCGACACTTGAGAACGATATTCTCATGGCCGATTATGCCGATTATATTGTGGCTTCGGAAGAGACCGAGCCCGGTGTAGGCTGGTATTACACAGACTGGCTTACAGCTCTTTCAAAAAACACTTCGATGCCTACAATTGAAATCGGTAAGAATATTATAGATGACTTTACCGATACTTGTGAGCGTGTATGCCCGGGTCAGAAAGCTACGCTTTCAATTGTTGACCTGGCTGAACTTTCTGCAACAATTGACAAGGACTTAAAGAGCTTTGCCAAGGGTACCACAAGTCTTATTAAAGACGGTGATTATTCGGTGGTATCCAATGCCCGCAGTAATTCACGTGAATTCGCTGTATCCAATAAGATTGACCAGATTGACTTATACAGCTTTGCCAAGAACTTAAAGTCCAAAGAAGGCGATAATCTTGCCAAGACTATTCTTAACTGTGTTAAATACAACAGAACTTCCGATAACATGACGGATTCCTACGGAATATCGATATATTTCCCTTACAGAAAGACGTCAAAGGTTAATTCGGCTATTCAGACTTATGATGCTATCGGCCTTGACAGCGAATATTCTGATTGCATTCGTGAATTTGCTGGACTTGAACTTTCCGGACAGGCTGCAACAGGCGGTATGACTACGAGCCCTCTTGAATCATTGCTCGGAGGCTTCAGCGGTTCGTCTTCGTCAAGTTCGGGTGGAGTGGGCCTTGATTCCATTCTTTCGCTGGTAAGTGCATTCACCGATACAGGATCGTCATCATCGGGATCTTCAATACTGGGACTCGCAAACCTTCTCACGGGAAGATCTTTAAGCGATGAAGACTGTGCCAAGTACATTTCTGAACACTACTTTGACACATCAAATCTTGTGTGGAAGAACGACTCTTACGGTCAGCCTTCGATTTTTATGAACGAAGAGCAGTGGAAGATGGTTCACAGCGTAGATAAATGTATGTTTGTCGACGACGGAACCGGTTATATCGATCTCGGACTTGATAATGTGTATGACTTCGGCAATGAAGGTAACCTTATTGCAGATACTGATGATACATGGCTTGCAATTAACAGTCAGGTAGTTGCATATTATCACATTGATACCGTTGACGATGGCACCAACTATACGATTACAGGATATGTGCCTGCATTCTTAAATGGTGAAAAGGTTAAGCTTATTATTATCTTTGATAACAATAATGAAGACGGATATATTGCCGGAGCATTACCGGATTACGAAGAAAATGTTACAGAGACAATAGCAAGAGGCTTGACTGAGTTAAATGTAGGAGATAAGCTTGATTTTGTCTGCAACTACTATAAATACGATATGAGTTTTGACGATCAGTATTTACTCGGCGAGCAGATGACGGTAACCGATAATATGGTAATCAGCGATGTTCATACCGGTAAGGATGGCCTGATTGCATACAAATTCACAGACCTTTACAATCAGAACTACTGGACAGAAACACTTAAATAATAAGCAACAAAAAAGGGAGAGGCTTAATTGCCTTTCCCTTTTAAAATTTCAGTTAAATCTTACGTTGTCGTCGCCTAAAAAGAAGAGTGCCACAGTGCCGGGACCCACATGAGAACCTGTAACCGGTTCATAACATACGCTTAAGATTTCCTTGGGCGGATTGTCTTTGTTAATCAGGTCTATCAGCAATTGTGTATCCTCAGGATTATTTGCATGCGCAATTCCGACAATTTGCTCTTCGGGATTAACAACAAGCTCATTGTACTTGGCTGCAAGAGCATACATGGCCTTTTTACTGCCGCGAACTTTGTCAAAAGAAACAATCTGGCCGTTTTCATTACCCTTTAGCAAGGGCTTAATATTAAGTAAATTACCGATTATTGCAACTGCATTGGAAAGTCGACCGGTGCGGCTTAATGATTTAAGGTCGTCTACGGTAAATACCTGATAGATGTTCTTGGCCATATTTTCAAGGTAATTATATGTTTCTTCAATGGAATAGCCCTTTTCGCGCAATTCGATGGCCTTAAATACGGCGATTCCCTCGCCGAGAGAAGCTGCTTTGGTATCATGGAAATAGTATTTAACGTTGGGGTAATCTTCTTCTAACATTTTCATGGCTGCGAGAGAAGAGTTGTAAGAGCCGCTGATTCCGGAAGACATGCCCACATATAAAATATCGATGCCTTCGGAAGCTGCAGGCTCCATATAATCGTAGTAAATCTGCGGTGTAATCTGGGATGTGTTAAAAACTTTGCCTTGTCTTATTGAATTATAGAAGGATACACCGTCAAAAGAATCTATATCAATACAGTTCTTAACATCATTAATATTTTCTTTGTCATAAAAAGAAAAGGGAATTAAATCAACACCGGCATCCGATAAACGTGACATCGGTATATTACAAGAAGTATCTGAAAAAATCTTAAAGCTCAAAATAACGCCTCCAAAACAAAACTAACAATGAAATATTACGATGTATATGTGTTAAAGTCAATATTACAATATGGGTGGCATTGTCTGATTAACCGCTTTTTTGTGCGATTTGTGTTGATTTTTGTGTGAAATAGTGGTAGTATAAATATATGTATTATAGCGTTAAATCTCAATTTAACGCTAAACAGTACCGTAAAACGGCAGTAGTCTCTATATTGAGGTTTTTTCGGAGGTTTTCCTATGGGTAGGGATTCTGAATTTAACAAGCAAAAAGATCGAAATTTCCGTATTAAACTTGAAGAACTCAAAAAGAATCTTCCTGTTTACACATATGAATTCTTGGATTCGCGTGCAATGCGTAATCCCAACACGGCAATTTCATATGCATATGATTTATATGTGTTCTTAGAATATTTAAAAGAATTTTGTCCTCCGGCCAAGGCCTATGATGTTAAGGATATTCCTCTTGATATTTTAAATAATTTAGCCTTCCAGGACATCAATGAATACCAGAAATATTTAAGTGCCAAGGACGTCACTGTAATTGGCACCAAGGACTTACAAAATAACGTTAACGGAATTGCCCGCAAAATGTCTGCTTTAAGGTCGTTTTATAAATATCAATGCGAACACGATTTTATGACCAATGACCCTACAGTCGGCGCCAACAAGCAATCACGTAAGGATGACGACCATGTTATCATCAGGCTTACACCTTCAGAGGTTGATACTTTTTTAACAATCATTAAAAACAGTGCCGTGGGGTCTTTAAGACAGCAAAAAATGCTCCAAAACACCAAATATCGTGATTTTGCCATCCTTACTCTTCTCTTACGAACGGGTATTCGAGTGTCTGAATGTGTTTCCCTTGATATTTCAGACTTAAATTTTAACGAAAACTCCATGTGTGTAGTCAGAAAAGGCCGTAAAGAGCATATTTTGTACTTTGACAATGTTACCAAGGATGCTTTAACAGATTATATTGAGATTGAACGCCCTCATATGATTGAATCTGAGAACGAAAAGGCGCTATTTATGTCTAATCGCAAGAAACGCATGGCTGTCAGATCAATTCAGGAAATGGTTGATAAATACGCTAAAGTCGCTGTTTCCAATAAGAAAATTTCCCCTCATAAAATGCGTTCGACTTATGGCACTGCTTTATACAATAAAACAGGCGATATAAGGCTCGTAGCGGACGTTCTCGGGCATTCTGACATAAATACCACAGCCAAGCATTACGCGGCTTCTGAAGACGCTCACAGACGTCAAGCGGCCAAGGTTGATCCATATAGTGAGTAAAAAACCGGAGAGAAAGACGCATAAGTCCTTCTCTCCTTTTTGTTAGGCGACGAGCAAAGCGGCTGCTGTACTTGAACAAGCAGACATTTAGCGACCGCATACAATCAAGGATTTCATCATTAAGAAATCCTATGATTATCATACATTATTTACGTTTTCTTTATTGTCATCTTTGGGCGCTTCCTCAGTTTTGGAAGCTTTATTTTTCTTTTTGGTATTCATTTTTTCAAAAAAGGCTTTAAAGAAAACACCGATAGCTCCAAACAGTCTCTTTAAAAGGTGCCATATTGCAATAAAAATCTTTACTATTAGGTTGTTCTTGTCTAATTTCTTGCGTTCGGGCTTTTTGTAGACAAATTTCTCTATTTCGCCTTCTTCGGTAATCTTGCCTACATTTAAGTATTTTCCGGGTTCTTCCGGCAACTCTTTCTTTTTAAGTTTGGTCTTGGTGATGCGTTCAACAAAAGAAATTATTACAGCAGTCACGGGAACACCGATTATCATACCCATTATCTTAAACAATCCGCCGAATAATGTAATCGCAAATATTATCCAGAAACTGGTAATACCTGTAGACTGGGCCAAAATCTTGGGTCCGATGAAGTTACCGTCAACCTGCTGCAGAATAATAATAAATATTATGAAGGTCAGAGCCTTCTTGGGATCAACCAAAAGGATGATTAATGTCGAAGGAATTGCTCCGATATAAGGGCCAAAGAAAGGAATTATATTCGTAACACCTACGATTACACTGACAAGCAATGCATAAGGCATTTTAAGAATCAAGCAACTGAAATAACACAGCACACCGACAATTGCGGAATCGATTACCTTGCCGCCGAGGAAACCGATGAATGTTCTGTGAGTGAATCTTACATTGTCGACGAATCTGTTAGCGGAGCTTCGCTCTAAAAATGCATAGCATAAACGGACACTTCCCTGTGCGAACTTTTCCTTGCCGGCAAGTACGTAAACAGAAATAACAAGACCGATTACTATATTCCATATGAACATTAGTACCTTAATCACACTTGAGGATACTGTGGTAAGGATGTCGTTCATATTGGGCAATAAAAGGTTTTTAATTGCGGGAAGTGCTATATCATTTAAAAAGTCATCTGCTTCGGATGAAAAGTCATTAATCAGGGATGATAAATATCTGGCTATTTCGGGGTTCTTCTGCATGGTGGAATTAATCCACTTATTCAAATTGCCGGTATAGACAGAATATTGAGAAATAATGCTCTGAATACTCGTATAAATCTGCGGAATTACAGAGGAGAAAAACAAATACAGAATCATTACAACGATAAGAAGAGTAAGGCATACAGATAATGTACGTATCTGCTTGTCACGTTTGTCGCTGCCTTGAGACCAGTTTTCTTTGTCAAAAAGAGGCCTTACAAATTTACGCTCTATAGCGTTTAATAAGGGAGTTAAAAGGTATGCAATAATCAAACCGTAAAATATCGGAGCCAGTATAGCGTTAATCTTGTGAAGCCCTGCTTTAATCTCACCGATTCTGAAAAACAAAAAATACGCAATCATAATAGCTATTGCGGTAAGAAAAATAGTTAATCCTATGTGAAAATACTTTTTTTGCGGTTTGAATTTCATGACAATTCTTCCTTTAATTTTTAATAAACTAATTATATCATATATTAATAAACTATAGATATTATGATAAAATAAATTATATCTAAAGATAAGCTAAGCGAGGTAAAAATGCAGCTGCAGCAAGTACTCAGTCTCGTGCGTCGTGCATGTGACGATTATAATATGATTGAAGACGGCGATAAGATAGCCGTAGGTATATCCGGAGGCAAGGATTCTCTTACTTTATTAAGCGCTTTGGCACATATGAGGCGCTTTTATCCGAAAAAATATGAACTTGTGGCGATAACAATAGATTTGGGGTTTGATAATCTTAACCTTGATAAGATTACTGAATTTTGTAAGGAACTTGATGTTGAATACGTTGTAGTTAAAACTGATATAGCACAAATTGTATTTGAAGACAGAAAAGAAAAAAGTCCCTGCTCACTTTGCGCCAAAATGCGTAAAGGAGCTTTAAATGATGCCATGAAGGCCAAAGGCGTCAATAAGATAGCATACGCTCATCATAAGGATGATGTTGTGGATACAATGATGATGTCTCTCATATATGAAGGTAGATTTCATACCTTCTCTCCTGTCACATATTTGGACAGAACGGATCTGCATGTGATTCGTCCTTTGATTTATATGAATGAAGCCGATGTAATAGGATTTGTTAACAAGAATAACATTCCTGTGGTTAAAAGCCCCTGTCCGGTAGATAAACATACCAAACGCGAATATGTCAAAGACTTATTGAAAGAATTGAACCGGGAAAATCCCGGCGTTAAACAAAGAATGTTTACGGCTATTAAAGACAGCAATTTAAACGGATGGAACAATAAGGGTAATTTGGGAGAATAAATGGACTCTATTCTGAAAAAGGCTATTAAAATTGCAGATTCGGCTTCTCGTCCATATGTCATTTTTAAATTATTTGACCATGAAGTGTCTATTGTTCATTTTTCCAAAGAAGTTCCGGGCATTTATGGCTATTTAAGCGACGAATTTGACACTATGCTTCAGGATGAAGAATATCATTTTATTTCTGTGTATGATTATTCTTATCTGGCTAAATGCCTCAATAATTCCAAAAATAACACAGAAGAAGCCACTGTCTGCATTCATGTCCGTACCAAAGATGAAGGAAGCAGTATTTTGGAGGGTAAAAGTGTGTACTTTGACTCCAAAGATAATGCTTCTGTTTTTATTTGCTTTCTGGATGATGCTATTGTCAATAAAGTCAAAAAAGATAGCCTTACAAAAGCCTTAATAGAGAACCAGAGAAATTATCTCGCTGCGGTTGAATTCTGCAATATTATTACCTGGGATTACGATCTTAAAAACAAGGTATTATTTAATGATAATCTGTTCACACCTTATTTCAGAGACTTCGACAAGATAGATTTTCCGAGAGACTTAATTAATCTTGGCGTTATTGATGTAAGCGACTCGTCTACGTTCCTATCCAATGTTAATAAACTTTACTCGGGAGCTACTGAAGTTTCTTTTGAAAACTGGTATCATTTCCCGGGCTTCAGCCAGGCAAGATATATCAAGAGTCATTACATAGTAGAATTCGACGATAATAATTACCCTAATGTCGCTCATGGCATGGGTATAGACCTTACTGAGCAAAAGAACGCGGAAATATCCTTTGAAAATCGTATTAATGCGATATTGCGTATCGCACCTGAGTCGGTAGCGACCATTCAGGTTAACCTGTCAGAAAACATTTGTAACGGTGTATCTTCTGCCAACAGCCAGTTCTCTGCCGTATCACACAGTAAGACTGTGGACGACCTTGTAACGGGTATTATGGCGCTCATTAACGATAAAGTGGAGAAAATGCATTTTGCCAACGTAATTTCAAGAAGCAGTCTTCTCTCCGCTTTCAATTCAGGCACGCTTCAACTTAAACTCGACCATCATCTTCTCCTAAAGAAAAATAGTGATGAATGGGTATGTACAACTGCAGAACTCTTAAGAAACCCTGTTACATCAGATATAGAAGCTGTTATACACATCAATAATATACATAGAATTAAGATATTTGACTCCCTTATAAACGGTACCGTTCAAAGAGAGTTTGACTATATTGCCTTGGTCTATGTTAAAACAGACAGTTACATTCTAATTGATAAGTTCAATAATGATATATCTGAAGAAACGCCGAGCTTTACGGCTCATTTCAAGCAAAAACTGGCAGCTCAAATAGAGATGGAGGACGAACTTGAAGATGTATCAAGACAGATAGAGTTAAGCTACCTTATCGAGAAAATCAATCAGCACGGTGAGTTCACATTACAATATAATACCAGCAATATCCAGGAGAAGAATAAACACTATGTAATGCGTTTTTCTTTCCTAAACAGCAGGCGTGATATTATCACAATCTCTTGCAGAGATTCAACACGTCTTTACAATGAAGACCAGGAACAGAAACGAAGAATTTCCGAAGCTTTGGAAGCTGCGGAAAAAGCAAACAGAGCCAAGTCTGACTTCCTGTCACTTGTAAGCCATGATATAAGAACGCCTCTTAACGGTATCATGGGTATGACACAGTTAGCCTTTAACGAGAAAGACCCCGAAAAGATAAAGAATTATCTAAAGAAGGCTGAAATGTCCTCAGGATTCCTGTTAGGTCTTATTAATGACCTGCTTGATATGGCTAAAATTGAATCCGGTAAGGTTGAATTTAATACCGAAATATATAGGTTCGATGAATTCAGAGAGTATTTGAATTCCGTTATTACGCCGCTTTGTGAACGTAAGAAAATAGATTTCAAAATTCATTATGATGAGCCTATTTCCAATATACTCGTAGATAAATTAAGGATTAACCAAATACTGTTTAATCTTCTTTCTAATGCCTGCAAGTATACCAATGAAGGCGGAAATGTAGACCTATATATTGAAACAGAAACGATTTCGGAATCATCCTGTGTAGTAACATTCATAATAAAGGATACAGGAATAGGAATGAGCGAGGAATTCCAGAACCACCTGTATGAAACATTCTCTCAGGAAAATCGTGTAAATGCTACCTTCAATGAGGGGACCGGCTTGGGTCTTGCCATCACGCATAACTTAATAGAACTTATGGGCGGCGAAATCAAGGTTGAAAGCCAGATAAATAAAGGAACAACCTTTACGGTTACGCTTCCCTGCTCATACGTAAGCGATGAAGAATCAATTCAGACTGTGGATATATCGTCGCTTGAAGAAAACAATGATGATATTCAAAATGATTACAGTAACAGTGTATTCTTACTGTGTGAAGACAATATAATAAATCAGGAAATTGCTTCTGAAATACTTAGAAATCTCGGCGCCAAGGTGGAAGTGGCCGATGACGGTTTTATGGGCTTTAATATGTTTAAAAACAGTGAGCCGAATTATTACCGCGCAATAATAATGGATATAAGAATGCCTAATATGGACGGACTTCAGGCATCAAGAGAAATAAGAAAACTTGAGAGAAATGATGCTATGACTGTTCCTATTATCGCCATGACAGCCAATGCCATGAGCGAGGATAAAATGGAATGTATTGAAGCCGGTATGAATGCATATATTCCCAAACCGATTAATGTAAATGACTTCTATAAGATCCTTGCGGATGTAGTAGGTAAATAGAATCCATAGGTACTATCCGACATATGCGGCATAATAAGGAACGATGATATAATTGCCCTCGTATAAGTGATAATCGTCTTCAAGATTATTGATGTATTTAACTTCTTCTATGAAGGATTCCGTATCATTCACGGAAGGATTAACGTATTCTAAGGACAAATCATAAAGTGTGTCTCCGCCCTTTATCTGAACACTCTTATAATACTTAAATAAGGGCGCATCATTGCTGGCCATACTCTTTGTGGATAAAAGAACAAATGCCAAAACTATAAAAAGTACGAATACCAATGCAGATACGAGTAAGCGCTGCTTAAGCTGTTTGTTACGTCTGTTTCGGTTGTTGATTATTCTTCTCTCGCTATATTCAAATCTGTTTACTGACGTTGCATTCATAATCCACCTCGAAAGAATGTTCAAAACAAATGTTTGCCTTACAAGAACATAATATCGAACAACCATTCTTTTGTCAATAGTTTTATCGAACAAAGTTTCTGAATATGTGTTTGCTTTTTCCGAATTAGTATGCTATGATTTTATTAAAAGGAGGATCGAACATGAAAAAAGGACCCATTTCCGATAAACAGAAAGAAATTCTTGAATATATGAAACAGGTAGTATTAAGCAAGGGCTATCCCCCGTCTGTAAGAGAGATTTGTGAGGCCGTTAAGCTTAAGTCCACATCTTCCGTATTTGCTCATCTTGAACGTCTGGA
Source organism: Lachnospiraceae bacterium (assembly GCA_017544835.1). Lineage (GTDB taxonomy): Bacteria > Bacillota > Clostridia > Lachnospirales > Lachnospiraceae > UBA1258. Next base: position 11,477 of record JAFYDI010000011.1, read on the forward strand.
GATGAACGGATATATAAGACGAGACTCTACCAAGCCCAGAGCTATTGAAATATGTGATGAATCTTTTCAGTCCGTCAGAACCGAAACTGCAAGCATTCCTATCGTGGGAAGTGTTGCAGCCGGACAGCCGTTACTTGCCGAGCAGAATATAGACGGTTATTTCCCTATACCTGCAGACAGACTCCCCAGAAAAGACGCCTTTATGTTAAAGGTTAAGGGTAAGTCAATGATAAATATCGGTATTATGGACGGCGACTACGTTTTGATTGAATCCTGTAATGATGCAAGAAACGGAGATGTTGTGGTTGCATTGATAGATGATTCGGCTACCGTTAAGACCTTTTATAAGGAAGACAATCACATTCGTCTTCAGCCCGAGAACGACTCAATGGCACCGATAATCGTTGATGATTGCGTAATACTCGGTAAGGTATTCGGAGTCTTCCGCTTTTATAAGTAATTTAAAACACCTCAAAGCACTTTTAAATGCCTTGAGGTGTTATTTTATTCCGTAACAGCGTCCTTCCAGATTCTGTCAAGATTATAGTAATCTCTTGATTCGGGTAAGAATAAGTGAACCATAAAATCGCCGTAATCTATAAGTATCCAATTGCCTGTGTTATAACCTTCAGTCTGCTTGGGATGCACACCGACTTCATAAAGCTTCTCGGTAACTTCGTCAGCCATAGCATGAAGCTGGTTAATATTGCTTCCGGTAGCAAGTACGAAATAATCTGCAAGAGGAGAAAGCTTTGAAATATTAAGAATCTTAATATCGCTGCCCTTCTTATCTTCTATCGCGTTCTTGACGATAGACACACATTCTTTGATTTCTGCCATGTTTTATTCATTCTCCTTTTTACTCTTGGAGTAATATTTGTATGTTTCAAGTGTAATCGGGTTGATTACGTATTTCTTCTCAATCAAGTGCTCAACTGTGTCGCTTAATATCATGTCAAGACACTTATCAAGGTCTTCGAAAGCTGCTGTCCTGACTTCGTCAAGGCGCTTTGCCTTGTATCTGGCAGGTTCTATGTAGTCAGCTATATAAATAATCTTTTCAAGCAGACACATATTGGGACGACCGGTTGTATGATAAATTATTGCATTTAAAATTTCATCATCATAGACGCCGAAATCTTTTTTTGCATAATATGCACCGAGTTTGGCATGGATTAATTGAGGATTATCTCTCTCAACTTCCAAAAGCTCAATACCGAAATCATCAGCCATCTGAATAAAACAGTCTGACGGATAGGCCTTGGCGCAATCATGAATTAATCCTGCAAGCTCAGCCTTTTTAACATCGGCACCATAGCGCATTGCAAGGGACGCGGCAACCGCGCTTACGGAAAGGGAGTGGTAGAAACGCTCCTCCTTCAGGCTTTTTGATAAAATACTTTTAATGTCGGTGATACTTAAATTATTCATCAATTGGCTCCTTTAGATAAAGCTTGTGATCTTTAATAAACTTGTATACCGACGGTGGCAGCAACTTATCTGCAGGCTCACCGTTTTTTATCATATTGCGTATTTGTGTCGATGATATGTCAATTATCGGCGCATGTATAAAGAAAACCTTTGCATTAAAGACTCTCTTATATTCCAATGATTTTCTGTAAAGATTATCATCGGTAGAATCGCCTCGGCTCATTACAGCTATTGAAGACGCTCTGAAAATACGTCCCGGACATCGCCATTTATCAATGTTAAGGAATGAATCGGCACCGACTATAAAGTAGAGTTCGGCATCTTTGTATTCTTCGTGCAGTTCCTCAAGTGTTATATATGAATAGGAATTGCCCGTTCTCAATATCTCGATGTCACTGACAGAAAATCTGTCATTATCGCATGTGGCAAGCTTGACCATTTCAAGCCTTAAGGATGAATCAAGCACATCCTTTTTCATGTAAGAAATGCCGCTTGGAATAAAAACTACAGAGTCAAGAGACAATTCCTCAAGCGCATTTAATGCAAGCGTTAAATGACCTAAATGTATAGGGTTGAACGTACCGCCGAGAATGCCGACTTTTCGCGCCATAATATGTCCTTTATCAGTCAGGTAATATAATCTTAGGGTTCTTCTTGTCAGGCTTATAAAGAACAATCTTCTTGCCTATAACCTGAACAAGGGTAGAGCCTGTTCTGTCAGCCAAAGCATTGGCAATAACCTTGGGATCCTCGAGGCAATTCTGAAGAACGGAAACCTTGATAAGTTCATGTGTATTGAAGCACTCTCTTACCGCTTCCGTAATCTCGGGTGTAAGTGTACCCTTGCCTATCTGAAAAGAAGGATTCAAATTGCTGGCAAGACTCTTTAAATAAGCTCTTTGTCTTGAATTCATGTATATCTCCCGGGCAACAGCCCATAGTTTTATTTGTAATAATTAAATGATAAACCGTACATTCTTACGGTGTCACCATCCTGTATGCCGAGCGCCTCAAGTTCTTCCAAAATACCGTTATCCTTAAGGAATCCCTGGAAGAAGGTAAAGCCTTTCTCGGAATCGAGGTTAGTATATCCGAGCATCTTCTCGATACGGGGGCCTTCGACAACATATTCCTTGGCCTTTTCGTTGTATGATACGGTAAAAGGCTCGTTGGAATAGATACCGCCGAATTCGGGAGTAAGTTCGGGTTCAAATACGATAGTCTTCTTAGGATATTTCTGCAGTAATTCATATATGTGCAAAAGAAGATCCTTGACACCGTCACGTGTAGCGCCGCTTATAGGATATACTTCGTAGCCCTGGGGCTCAAATTCGGCCTTTAGCTTGGCGATAACGGCGTCTTTGTCCCCGCAGGCATCCATTTTATTGGCTGCGATTATCTGGGGCTTCTTGGCCACGTCAGCGCCGTATTTCTTAAGCTCTTCATTAATGGCATAAATATCTGCAATAGGGTCGCGTCCTTCGGTAGATGCAGCGTCAACCACATGAACTAAAATGCGCGTACGCTCGATATGTCTTAAGAAGTTAAGACCGAGGCCGACACCTTCGCTGGCACCTTCCACAAGACCGGGAATATCGGCTACGATAAATCCGCCTATGCCTTCCATGTCAACAACACCCAAATTGGGCTGAAGTGTGGTGAAATGGTAATTGGCAATCTTGGGCTTGGCATTGGAAATAACGGAAAGCAATGTGGATTTACCTACGTTGGGGAAGCCTACAAGACCTACGTCGGCAATGGATTTAAGCTCAAGAATTACGTTAAGCTCCTTGGCAGGCTGACCGGGCTTGGCGTACTTGGGAGCCTGCATGGTGGCTGTTGCGTAGTGCTGGTTACCAAGACCTCCGCGACCACCTTTTAAGAACTCGACACGTCTGTTGTCGCCTGACATATCAAGCAATATCTTACCGGTTTCCTCGTCCTTAATAACCGTACCTTCGGGAACTTTTAAGGTTATATCCTTACCGTCCTTACCGCGACAGTTCTTCTTACCGCCGGGCTCGCCGTCTTCGGCACGGTAGTGTCTGTTGTGTCTGTAATCCATAAGGGTATTCATGCCCTCATCGATTTCAAAGAACACACTTCCGCCGTGACCGCCGTCTCCGCCGTCGGGACCGCCATCGGGTACGTATTTCTCTCGTCTGAAGGAAACGTGTCCGTCTCCGCCTTTTCCACTCTTTAAATAAATCTTTGCTCTGTCTGCAAACATGTGTGACCTCATTAATGAAACTTTAGTCTATTTTACAAAAATAAAAAGGGTTTCGCAATAGTACGAAACCCTTAAAAGTCAAAAGAAAGAATTAGTTCTCCTTAGGATATACGGAAGCCTGCTTCTTATCTCTTCCTAACCTTTCAAAACGAACAACGCCGTCTACAAGAGCGAATAATGTATCATCGCCGCCACGACCTACGTTAACACCGGGATGAATCTTGGTGCCACGCTGTCTGTATAAAATGTTGCCGGCCTTAACAAACTGTCCGTCTGCTCTCTTCGCACCTAATCTC
>JAFYDI010000012.1 GCA_017544835.1 Lachnospiraceae bacterium
AGGTATCATCACCGTCATAGGGATGATAGTTCTTCTGGATGAAATCACGTACGTTGATTTCATTTTCCCACTTGCCACCTACAAAATCTTTCCATTCTGGTCTCATTTTGAAATCCTCCTGTAAGTTTGTTAGATAAGTGTAATTATTAAAATGACGACGAAACTATTCATCGGATCATTATAATTTGTGCATCATCCATTATAGAATAACGGGCATTGGCAGTCAATAATTCTCAATGTTCTTTTTTTAGTACAAATGCGCAATTTAAAGGCAATTCTGCCAATTTATGATGCAATTTGGACCGATTTCTCGATGCCGGAAACACTTTATCAAAAAAGCCCCGAAATAAGCGCGCATTTGATATGATTATATATGAAGAATCGAAACGTTCTATTACCTTTCTTTTGACAAAATAAAGAACCGTAAAGTGCCGTAGTTTCCATATAATAAGCAAGACATAATTGCTATACTGATACTATCGAAAGGAGCATTCAAAATGGATGATTTGCAAAGAATCGAAATAGAAGAAGCAATCGCGGCCGCAGACGAAGCATTATACCATCTCAATGTGGCCAAGAAGAATTTAAGAAGCGCCGGTAACTGGGGCATTTACGATATGATAGGAGGAGGCTTCATAAGCGGCCTCATAAAGCATGGCAAGATTGAGAACGCCGAAGAAGAGATTCAAGCGGCCAAAGAAGCTCTTGAGACATTTGCCGAAGAACTTCGCGACGTGAGCGGATACTCGTCGATACACATCGATTCCTTCCTTAAGTTCGGCGATCTTGTTTTTGACGGATTCTTAATGGATGCGCTGGTGCAGCACGAAATCGGCAAGGCCAAAGCACAGTGCGACGATGCCATAAATCAGGTTTCGAGAATAAGAGAAGAACTGGCATACAGCCTAAGATAATAATTTATAGAAAGTTTATTGAAACTTCGGGGGCGTTGTAATATACTGACCGTGACGTTAACAAATGTGCCACGATAGGAGGTATATACCATGGCAGATATTACTAAAGAGATGACAATCGGTGAGCTTCTTAATAAAGCACCCGAAGCAGCACCTATTCTTATGAGCGCAGGCATGCACTGCTTGGGATGTCCCGCATCACAGGGCGAGAGCATCGAGGAAGCGGCAATGGTGCACGGAATTGATATCGATGCACTTATGGAAGCACTCAAAGCTATGTAATTTATAATTGCATTAAGAAAGACCGATTCGTAATGAACCGGTCTTTTTTGTTGTTTAATTATTCAGTTAAAACTTAGCCAGGGTGCTTACCGCGTCCTTATTAATGATGGTCTCGTAGTGCTCCTTTAAGTAGCTTTCGGAGATTGACTTACCGCGAAGAGCGGCACCGTACTCGGAGAACATGTTGCAGATCTGTACAAAGTCCGCAATATCCATCTTGGCGCGATTAACCGTGAGTAAGTACTCGCCGGAATCAACGTTGTGGTAAAGCGAGCTGTCTCCGCAGAAATGAGCGATTGCACGTTCACATACGCGGGATATATCGCTTATGCTGTCAAAAGAAAACGCCATGCCGTCGAACGCTTCGGTTGCGGCCTCCTTGTCTCCTTCCTTACTCTGAACTGCATCTCTGAAACGTTTAAACAAATCGGCAATGTTTACTGCTTCCTCTTCGACATTCTCGGTATCGTCTTCGGAATCGTCGTCTTCGTCTATACCGGGTGCAAACTTCGAGAATCTTGTGTCAAGCTCCTCGGGGTCCTCAACCTTGGTAATGACAAGCACAATACACTCGCCGCTTACGGGAATGGCTTCAATCATAAGCGGAATGTTGCCGGCTTCAAATCCATATTCAATACTTGCTTTCTCCATCATATCCTTAAAAAGATCTCTGGCTTTATCGGAGCCGTAAGCGAGTTCGCTCATCTTGAGGCGTCTGGATGCGAGATCTTCACGTGTAAGCGTGCAGCGGATCTGATGATCGTTTACTTTTTCAATTTTCATATTTGAATATTATTCCCCCGTTGCTTCTTAGTCAAGTGATACGATTGATGTTTTTCAAAGTTTTAATAAATATAAGAAATAACTGTCAAATCTTCAAATTCCGTTGAAGCTTTTATGTCCTCCTCATATCTTAATTATATACCGCGGCTATTAAAACTTTGAATAAACTCGTGTTTGATTGTTATTATATTAATCGGCATATTTTGGTAGGAACATAACCTAATATATACAAATTAGCGGAAAATTAATCGGCCATAAATTGTTCAAAATTTGTTTACAATTTGTTCACACATTTTCTTTGGCCTCGTGTATAATACCCTTTGTGCTCCGAGCCAATATGTGTTCGGAAAGGAGGGCAGACAGTCCTCACACGAGGAGACAAGTTATATGTGTATCTCCGATAAGCGGAGATATCTATAGTCTTTCGGCGCGTCGAGCGTGCCGTTTTGGGAACAGACAGTTTTCCTAAATTTACCACTTACAAATAATTCACTATTACATGCAGACAGCAAAAGCATACGGATTTTTTTATTTGGAACGCGGGCGGGAGCACTTATATTGTTTATCACGACTTCTTTTGGTTACTTCATTTAGCGGCAACCGAAGAATGAGGCTATATCAGCTTTTAAGCCTGACTTACGGCGCAGGGTAATCTTAATTAAATTTTAAAATGACGATATTGAGATTGTCTGCTATAATTAGGGCGGTCGCGTGTGACCACAGGAGGTTTTGAATGAAGAAAGTTATTCCGGTTTTGGTTGCGATTGTCCTGATTTGCGTCGTTATAGGCGTAAGCTACGGCAAGACGCTTCTTGATAAATATTCATACGGACAGGAATGGGCGGATTACAATTCTTATTTTAATATTTATTCGTCTGATGAAGTGCCCGTTATTTTACAGGATTCAAAGATTGAAGAGAAAGCAAAGATGATAGACGGAAATATTTATTTCCCGCTTGATACGGTTAAGGAACTCTTTACCGCAAGATTCTATCATGATTACAACGAGAATCTTCTTTTATATACTAATGCAGAGACTACTATTCGCACGGAGATTGGCAGCACCTCATACACCGAGGCAGGAGAGAGCAAGACTTTCAGCTATCCCATCACGGTAGAGAAGGGCGATACTATTTATGTTGCGATTGAATATATTAAGAAATTTGTGAATTTCTCATATGAGTTATTCAAGGACCCCGTTCACATGCAGATTTATACCGAATGGGGCGACAAGGAAGTTGCGACGGTTAAGAAGCCTACGGCGGTAAGATGGCGCGCAGGCGTTAAGAGCGAGATACTTACTGAGGTGGCCACGGGTGATGTTGTCGAACTTCTCGAGCCTCTTGACGATTGGATGAAGGTTAAAACTGCCGACGGTTTTATCGGTTATCTCGAGCAGAAGTTCATCGAAGATGAGCGTTATGAGAAAGAAACTCCCGTAACCGAGGTTGCTCCCGAGAATTATTCAAGCCTTAACAGAGGCCACAAGATTAATCTTGCATGGCACAATATGGAATATGTGCAGGGCGCAAGCGAGCTCTATGCGCAGTGCTCGAAGGTTAAGAGTGTTAACGTTATTTCTCCCACATGGTTCTGGCTTACGGACAATGACGGTAATTTCGACAGCGTAGCCAGTGCGGAATATGTGGATGCGGCTCACAAGATGGGCATGGAGGTCTGGGCTCTTATAGCCAACTTCCATTCATATACGGATGTAGATACCGAAAGTGTTCTTACTTATACTTCCAAGAGAGAGCATCTTATCGAAGGTCTTATCGCTGCGGCTCTTCAGTATAACATTGACGGTATCAATCTCGACTTTGAGCAGGTTCCCACTTCGACAGGGGATGCATATATACAGTTTGTAAGAGAACTGGCACTTGCTTATCATGAGAATAATCTTGTACTTTCGGTAGACAATTATGTGCCTACCGCATACACTGCTTTTTACAACAGAGAAGAGCAGGGTAAGTTCGCCGATTATGTGATTATCATGGGATATGATGAACACTATGCCGGAAGTGATGCAGGTTCCGTTTCGAGTATGCCATGGATGGTTAAGGGTATCCAGGACACGGTTTCTGTTGTTCCGGCCGAGAAAGTTATTAACGCTATTCCCTTCTATACCAGAGTCTGGAAGACTGTAGGCGACGAAACAACAAGCGAAGCCGTTACCATGCAGGTGGCAGCAGACTTTCTTTCGCGCAACGGTCTTACCGCCAAGTGGGATGACGCTACCAATCAGAACTACGCAGAAGCTACCATCGGCACTACTTTTTATCAGGTGTGGATGGAAGACTTAGAGTCTCTTAAGGTCCGCCTTAACGTTATCAAAGAAAGCGGTATCGCGGGCGTGGCTGAGTGGAAGCTTGGTCAGGAACTCCCCGAGGTTTGGGATTTAATTGAAGCATATATGAACTACTAAGCCGGAATAAGGTCAGGGAGCTTATTCGAAGGCACCCGATAATAAATCATGGAATGATTTATTATAAACTAAAACCTTTTTGAGGCGGATGGTGTCATCCGCCTTGCTTTGTGTTATAATATTTTAAATATGGATACAGAAATAGTAATACTTAACCAAGATAATATAGATAAATCGGTTATAAAGCGCGCCGGAGACATTCTTAAAGCCGGCGGACTGGTTGCTTTTCCCACGGAGACGGTATACGGTCTCGGCGGTGATGCGCTTAATCCCGAGTCGTCCCGTAAGATATACGCGGCGAAGGGGCGTCCCAGCGACAACCCTCTTATCGTGCATATCGCTACGATGGACGCTCTCAGAAAAATCGTTACAGATATTCCCGACGGTGCCTTGAAGCTTGCAAGTCGCTTCTGGCCCGGCCCCCTTACCATGATTTTTAATAAGAACGAGCTTGTTCCCCGCGAGACTACGGGCGGGCTTGATACTGTTGCTGTCAGAATGCCGTCCGATAAGATTGCGGCGGCACTTATCGAAGCGGCGGGAGGATATATTGCTGCTCCGAGTGCCAATCTTTCAGGACGCCCGAGCCCCACGGTTGCCAAGTACGTAATCGAGGACATGGACGGCCGCATCGATATGATTATAGACGGCGGTGACTCCGAGGTGGGGCTTGAGTCTACGATTGTGGATTTTACGGCGGGCGAGCCTATGATACTTCGCCCCGGTTATATTACCAAGGAGATGCTCGAGGAAGCACTTTCTCAGGATGTGTCGATAGACAAGGCGATAATCGACACCAATTCTAAGACTCCTCCGAAGGCTCCCGGTATGAAATACAGACATTATGCGCCTAAGGGTGAGCTTGCAATTATCGAGGGCGATTCAGAGGCGGTTATAGCCGAGATAAATCGCTTGTCTGAAGAGGCTTCTTTGGCCGGTTTAAAGACAGGTGTTATAGCAACTGAAGAGACCAAGGCGCGTTATCATGCCGATTCGGTTAAAAGCGTCGGCCACGCGGGCAGAGAAGACGAGGTTGCGCACCATTTGTTCAGAATCTTACGCGAGTTTGATGATGAAGGAATTGAGAAGATGTATTCGGAGTCCTTTGCGGACAGCGGAGTTGGGGCAGCGGTCATGAACAGATTGTTAAAGGCTGCCGGACATAAAGTGATTAAGCTTTAAGCTGCATCAATAGAAAAGAGTATTATGGAGGTTTACGGACAATGATTGCCATCGGAAGCGATCACGGCGGATACGAACTTCGCCAGCTTATCATGAAACACCTTAAAGAAAGGGGCTTAGAGTACAAAGACTTCGGTTGCCCCGACACGACTTCCTGCGACTATCCCGTATTCGGCAGAGCGGTTGCCAAGGCTGTCGCAAGCGGCGAATGCGAGAAGGGTATAGTAATTTGCACCACAGGAATCGGTATTTCGATTACCGCCAATAAGATATCGGGCATCAGATGTGCCCTTTGCTCGGACGTTTTAAGCGCAGAGCTTACAAGACTCCACAACGACGCCAACATGCTTGCACTCGGCGCCGGCATCGTGGGACCCAATCTTGCCGTTAAAATAACGGATACATTCCTTGATACGGAGTTCTCCGGCGAGGAAAGACATTCCAGACGTATTTCACTAATAGAAAGATAATTAAAGAGGAGAATGAAAATGGGCAAAACAGTTATTATGGATCACCCCCTTATCCAGCACAAAATCGGTTATATCAGAAGAAAGGATACGGGCACAAAGGATTTCAGACAGACAATTTCAGAGATAGCTCAGCTTATCTGCTACGAAGCTACCAGAGATTTGGAGCTTTCCGAAGTTGAAATCGAGACACCTATCTGCAAGACCACAGTTAAGGAGTTAAAGGGCAAGAAGCTTGCTATCGTTCCTATTCTTCGCGCGGGTCTTGGCATGGTAGACGGTATGCTTGAACTCATACCTGTTGCCAAGGTAGGTCACATCGGTCTTTACAGAGATCCCGAGACTCACGAGCCCGTTGAATATTACTGCAAGCTTCCCGCTGATTGTGCAGAAAGAGAAGTATTCGTAGTAGACCCCATGCTTGCTACCGGCGGTTCTTCCGTAGCAGCCATTCAGATGCTTAAGGATAAAGGATGCAAGAAGATTCACTTCATGTGTATCATCGCAGCTCCCGAAGGTGTTAAGAGAATGCAGGAGGCACATCCCGACATCGATCTTTACATCGGGGCTCTCGACGATCATCTTAATGAGAATGCTTACATCGTTCCCGGACTCGGCGATGCCGGTGACCGTATTTTCGGAACCAAGTAATTTTAAAGGCCGAAGCGGTAACGCCAAGGCCTTTTCTCGTATTATTGAGCAAAAGAAAGTGTCATGCACGTATTTGTTAATTAAGTCTTTATTTCGCCAAGCGAATTTCGGAGGATATTATTATGAAACGTACAGATTACATTTCCTGGGATGAGTATTTTATGGGCGTAGCCGCTCTTTCGGGCATGCGTTCCAAAGACCCCAATACTCAGGTCGGCGCCTGCATAGTCAGTGCCGACAACAAGATTCTTTCAATGGGTTACAACGGTTTTCCCAAGAATTGTTCCGACGATGACTTTCCGTGGGAACGCGACGGAGACACACTTGATACCAAGTATGCTTTTGTAACTCACAGCGAGCTTAACGCTATCCTTAATTATCGTGGCGGAAGTTTGGAAGGATCTAAGATTTACGTTTCCTTATTCCCCTGCAACGAATGTGCCAAGGCTATCATTCAAAGCGGAATCAAGACTATAGTTTACGACAGCGACAAGTACGCAGACACTCCTTCCACAAAAGCGTCAAAGCGTATGCTTGATGCAGCCGGAGTTAAGTACTATCAGTACCAAAGAACCGGTCGCAAAGTGGAAATTGAAATGTAGGGAAGTAAATATGATAAGAAAACATGTTAGAAGAATCTTGTTGATTCTTTTGCTTGTCGTAATATCGTTAAGGGTCGAACCGAGTCATTCTTTTGCTTCCCAATCCACAAGAGATAAACTCAACGAAGCCCAGAAAGACCGCGACGCGGCTAAGGAAAAAGTTAAGGAACAAAAAGACGAGGTTGACGGACTCAACGCCCGCAAGAAAGAGTTTAAGCGGGAGTTAGACAAGCTTAATGCGGAACTTAACCAAATCTGTGAGAAAATTGCCGACCTTGAAGGTAAGATAGAGGTTAAGGAACAAGAAATCGCTGAGACTCAGGCAGCACTTGAAGAGGCGCGCAACGTTGAGGCAGAGCAGTACGAGGCCATGAAAAAGCGCATCCAATTCATGTACAAAGACAGTAAGAGTCTTTACCTTGAGATTGTGTTCCAGGCGAAGTCCTTTTCCGATTTCATTACGCTTAATAACTACATGGAAGCGCTTGCGGATTACGACAAAGAAAAATTTGACGAATATCAGGCAACCCGTAAGAATATAGAAGCTTTGGAAGCAAAGCTCCAGGGTGAGAAAGCGGAGCTTGACGGACTTAAGGCCGAAGCCGAAGAAGAGAAGGCCAAGGTTGCAGAGGTTGCGGAACAGACCAAGGGCAAGGTTGCTCAGTACACCGACCTTATAAGCGATGCCGAAGCAGAACTTCTTGCTTACGAGGCAGACTTAAAGGCCAAGGAAGCCGATGTGGCAGCCATCAAGAAACAGCTTGAAGAAGAGTTAAGACTTTCGGCGCTTGCTGCAAGGTCTGTGTGGCGTGATATTTCAGACATACAATTTGCAGACGGAGACAGATATCTGCTTGCAGTGCTTATATATTGTGAAGCCGGCGGTGAGCCTTATGAAGGTAAGGTTGCTGTCGGAGCGGTCGTAATTAACCGAGTAAGAAGTTCAGTATACCCTTCGACGGTAGTAGAAGTTATAAGACAGCGCAAACAATTCTCGCCCGTATACAGCGGACGATTCGATTTGTATCTTGCTGCGGGTAAGACCAACAACGACTGTTATGCGGCAGCAGATGCTGCTATGAGTGGCGTGACAAACGTGGGAGATTGCCTCCATTTCAGAACTCCGATTGAAGGATTGACGGGCATTCAGATTGGCAATCACATCTTCTATTAACGAATTATTAAATTCATGGGCATAATATTGCGCAAGAAAACTTGCATCACAATAAAAACATGAATGTATACTATCAAACTTTCTGACAATTTAAGGCCAAAATAAAATAACATGGATTATCTAAAGCTTTTACAGTCCATAACGGGCGATAACTTAATAAGGATTGTACTTTCGAAGCCCGCCAAAGATTCGGAGGCCTCGGGAGTCAGAATCAGACCGGTAAAGGTTAAGGACAGCATTCTTTTTCAGGTCACCAAGAGCATCGGGTCGAAAAGTTCGAACACTTGCAAAGAGGTGCACGAGAATTTGAAGAGTGCGGAACTTGAGAAATATTTAAAGGAAGCCATACCCGGTTTCTTTTACCGGGGGTTATTCGAGACGGAGGAAGGCGGATACACCGTTCTTGCCAATAAGAAGGGCACAGTTAGCGTTGTAAAGAATAAATCCGTGACCGGTAAGAAAGAATCTCTTAGCCATAATCGTACCAAGAAATACATTATTGAAGAGGGCACCAAGGTTCCGTTTATGGTGGACCTCGGAGTTATGACACAGGATGGAAAGATTGTTCGTTCAAAGTACGATAAGTTCCGTCAGATTAACAGGTATCTTGAGATTGTAGCTGATGTAATACCAAGCCTTGATACATCAAGACCTGTTACCATTATTGATTTTGGCTGCGGTAAGTCATATCTTACTTTTGCCTTGTACTATTATCTGGTGAAGCTTAAGGGCATCAAGGCCGATATCATAGGGCTCGACCTTAAGAGCGACGTTATTGCCGAGTGCAACAGGCTTAAAGATAAGTACAAATATGATTCGCTTAAGTTTATTGAGGGCGATATAGGCAAGTTTGAAGGCGTAGATAAGGTTGATATGGTTATTACGCTTCATGCTTGCGATACGGCGACAGACTATGCGCTTCACAAGGCTGTTTCATGGGGCGCGGAGGTAATAATGGCGGTTCCCTGCTGCCAGCATGAGCTTAACCGGTTTAAAAACTCGCCGGTTCTTAGCGCTGTCTCCGAATACGGAATATTGAAAGAAAGAATGTCTGCGATTTTTACCGATGCCATGAGAGCCAATCTCTTGACTCAGGCAGGATACGATACGCAGATTCTTGAATTTATAGATATGGAGCATACTCCCAAGAACCTCCTGATAAGAGGCGTTAAGAAGAACCGCATGGTTCCCGGCAAGATTCTGTCTAAGAGCTTAGAGTCCTTAACCGAGCTTGCGGGCGGGGAGATTACGCTTAAGAAGTTATTACGAGATACACCTTATGAAGAAAACGATACTTAAAATTATCGCTTCGATTCTTACTTTTGCCGGGACGTTGTTCCTGGCGGGATTTTTAATGAACCGAGGCAATGTGAATACTACGCGCGATATGGAGCGCGCGACGCTTCCCGTCATAAGCATGAGCATTGGCGGCGAGACGATTAACGAGCTTCACGGCTACACTTCCGAAATGGATTTGGGCTTACTTCGCGAGAACATAACCCCCCTTGACGATCAAAGAGGGGTTACTTTTCGTGTTACAAAGCACGGCCGCGTGGTGGACAAGATTACGGCCAAGGTTCGTACCGTGGACGGAAGCCGCCTTATAGAGTCTTCAGAGATAACGGATTATACCGAGGATGATTACACTATCCATGCCGGAATCCGCTTTAAAGACCTCCTTAAAGAATACACTGAATACAGTCTTCAGATTTATCTTACTTTCAGCGATAATACCGAGGCGTTTTATCACACTCGAATCATCAAAGCCCCGAGCTACTGTGTCAAAGAAAAAATTGCTTTTATCAAGGATTTCTGTACCAATGAAATGACACTTGATTCCGCAAAGTCGCTTAAGACCTACATGGAGTCCAATTCAAGCGGGGATAATACCACTCTTGCCAAGGTTAATATTCACAGCTCCCTCGAGCAGCTTTCTTTTGGCAACCTTAATGTAAGACGCGAGACCGAGCCCGTCATGAACATTAAAGAAATAGCCAAAGAAACCGCAGTCTTTACCGTGAACTACCTTATTAAGGCAAGTAATGCGTCAGAAGAGACCGAGTATTTCGTGGAAGAATGCTTTCGTATACGATATACCGGCGAGGTGATGTACCTTCTTGATTTTGAACGAACCATGGGCAGGGTTATATATATTGATACACCCATTATAAGAGGAGAGGATATCCTTCTTGGAATTACTAACGACGACAAGGGACTTATCGAGAGCGATGACGGTAACGTAATTGCGTTTTGCAATGAGAATGTTCTTTATTCATACAATGCTGACGGCAACCGCCTTGTTAAGCTGTTTTCTTTTTATGATGAGAGCAATTTCGATGAGAGAACATACAATAACAACCATGCGATTAAGGCGTTAAGCGTTGACGAAGCCGGTAATGTGTGGTTCGCGGTATACGGTTATATGAACCGTGGAACCTATGAGGGTCGTGTGGGCGTGACGCTATACATGTTCAACGGTGTTACAAACGAGGTTGAGGAAGCCTTCTTCATAGCGTCGGACAAGTCCGCGGATATTGTTATGCGCGATCTTGAGGAGCTGTGCTTTTTAAATCGTGAGGGCATCTTTTACCTGATGCTTGATAAGTCGATTTACGCTATAGATGTTGAGAACAAGACCACGGAGATTCTGGTCGAGAACCTCGAGGAAGACAAGTACACCGTTTCTTCCAATTCCACAATGATGGTATGGCAGGAGGGTGCTGACGTTAACGCATCCTCAAGCCTTAAGCTTATGAACCTTCATACCAAGCAGATTTCTACGATAGAGGCTCCGAATGACCAGTATATTAAGCCTATAGCCTTCATGGGCGAAGACTTTGCGTATGGACTGGCCTACAAGAGCGATATCGTGGAAGATAACACCGGAAGAATTACCTTCCCGATGTATTGCGTTAAGATTCAGAGTAAATTCGGTGAGAACCTCAAACAGTACAAAGAAGACGGCGCGTATGTAACCGGCGGTACTGTTAAGGATAACCTGCTTACACTCACCAGAGTGAAAAAATCGGACAAAGAAACCCTTTCTTACATTGCTATAGACAATGAATACATTACCAATAATCAGAAAAAAGAAGACCTTCAGAATAAAATCGACATATATAACTATTCCGATTACGAGAAAGTTGTCCGTATTATTCTGAAAAAAGACGCAAAAGCGAAGGTGGTTAAAATTGTTCCGAGAGAAGTAATATACGAAGGAACAAGAGAACTTGAGATGAAGCGCGCAGCTTCAACACACGACTATTATTACGTGTACTACAAGGGAAGACTTCAGAAGATATACACCAATCCCGCCAACGCGGTTCAGGAAGCCAATCTCAATTATGCTACGGTTTTAAACGGGTCCGGCAGATATGTATGGTACAGAGCCAACAGGAACCAAAGAAACCAGATTATGGATTTAAGCGTTAATCCGGTGGGAGAGGAGAACCGAAGTCCTTTGGCATTTTGCCTGGATAAGATGCTTGAATATGAAGGCGTGGTCCGTAACTCGGAGTACATGCTCGCAAGGGGCAATTCGGTTCTTTCGATACTACGGGGAAGCCTTGAAAATGCAGAAGTTCTTGATTTAAGCGGTTGCTCTCTTGACAGTATTTTGTACTACGTCAACAGAGATATACCGGTACTTGGAATAGTAGGCGATGACGCATACCTGGTTATAGGCTTTAATCAAATTGCCGTCGTAGTGCTTGATTCCAAGAAGGGCTGGTATAAGCTTGGCATGAATGAGGCGGAGAAATTGTTTGCAGGTACAGGTAACAGATTTATTACTTATGTACCGTTAAAACAGGAATAATTTGTTTTTTGTAATTTCTCGTTTATTTCCGACATTATAATAGAATTCAAGAGTACTGTCACACATTTTAATGGAGGCGTATATGAGAAAAATAGGCTCAAAGATATTAATTATTGTTGCTGTTTTGTTCGTTGCTTTTGCTTGTAACGTAGCTGTTACATTTAATGCAATGAAGAATGTACGTACAACCGGCGATCTCATGGGCGATAAGATTATCCCCACCGAGTATGCGGCTGCACAGATTGGTAAGAACATAGAGGTTTGTAAATTGGACGCCAACCTCTTAGCGCTAATGCCCGATGCCGAGGCTGGTTTGGTAGAAAGTATCAGCGGTGGTTTCTACGGCTCAATGGGTATTGTTGATGAATACAGAGAATCACTTAACAAGCTGGTTCCCGCCATTAATGACAAAGCCCTTACGGAAGCACATGCTACATATGAAGGTTTCCTTGAGACCGCTTCGGGTATGCTTAATACCGCAATGTCAAGTATTTTGGCAGGCGATGTTGATACAGCCAACACGATGCTTGGCTCCGATTTTATGGGCCTTGTAATAGGTGTAGGTGAACCTGCCAGCGACGCTTTCTATGCGGCACTCGATAATGTCAATAAGAAAGCCGAAGCAACATTTGCTTCTACCGTTAAGAATATTCAGATGATGACACTAATTCTTACTGCAGTATTTGTACTTGCAGTTGTAGTGGGCATTATCTTTATCGTCGGTACTGTCAGCAGTCCCGCCAACAGAGCAAGTAAACAGCTTGAAACAATTATCAGTGACGTCAAGAATGACAAGGGCGACCTTACAGCCCGCCTTGATGTTACCACCAAGGATGAAATCGGTGTTCTTTCCGGCGGTATAAATGAATTTATTGAAAACCTCCAGAACATCATGAAGAAGATCGGTGAAGAGTCTGAAAAGATGCAGACTTCCATCGAAACCATGAACAGAAACGTATCAAGTTCGGATGACGATATTACAGGTCTTTCTGCAGTTATGGAAGAGCTTTCGGCCAGCATGATCGAAGCTACCAACATGATTCATCAGGTAGACGAAGGTATTGAAGAAGTTAACGAATCCGTTTCCAACATGAATGATGAAACAGATCGCGGAAGCAACCTTGTTCTTGAGATTAAGGGCAGAGCCAATACCGTTAAGAACGACGCCATTACACGTAAAGACAGAATCCTTAAGATTGTTGATACACGTAAGGCTGAACTTGAAACAGCTATCGAAGAAAGTAAGAAGGTTAACGAGATTAACGGTCTTACCGGAGATATCCTTGATATAGCAAGCCAGACCAACCTCCTTGCACTTAATGCAAGTATCGAGGCTGCAAGAGCAGGTGAAGCAGGACGCGGCTTCGCGGTAGTTGCAGAAGAAATCAGTAAGCTTGCCGGCAACAGCCAGGAAACAGCCAATATGATTCAGAGCATAAGCGATCAGGTTATTTCCGCTGTAGAAAGCCTTATGAGCAGCGCCAACCAGCTTATTGAATTCCTGTCTCAGGATATTATCGAAGACTACAAGAAGTTCGAAGGCGTGGCTGACAATTACTACACAGACGCTGAGAATATGGACAGAATCTTCGAAGCATATCGTGACGGCATGAGCACTCTCGACAGATCTGTAACCGAAATGACCTCTTCACTTAAGAGCATTTCCTCCGCTACAGAAGAAAGCTCCAAGGCTATCACATCTGCAGCAGAGAATACAGGCGACCTTGTATCTGCAATCCAGAACATTAAGAACGAAGCGGAGGAGAACCTTACGATTTCCGGTTCCCTTCAGGGCGAAGTTTCAAGATTCAAAAATATCTAAAGAGCATGTAATAAAGGCGTCTCCGAGAGGAGGCGCCTTTTTGATGCTTTAATCAACGGTACAAAAACAGCCGGTGTACTGCACCGGCTGAAATATTGTTAAGATTAATCAAGTTCACCCATCTTATATCTGCTAACGATACGCTGAATACGCTCATTGGGAATAAGCAGATCGCTTATGGAGGTATCGTGGTTAAGTGTATCGATAATGTAAGCAATGTACTTACTCATATCGCAGTTGATGTACCATTCCTTGGACAAAAGCTCGGGAGACTGGTAAATAAGGTTCGTGGTAAGAACTCTTGTAATGGTACCGTCTTCGTAAGCCTTATCAAAACGATCGAGGCCGTTGGTGAAAAGTCCGAAGGATGCGAAGATGAAGATTCTGTTCGCATTTCTGGACTTTAAGTTAGCTGCAACTTCGAGAACGCTTTCGCCTGAAGAAATCATATCGTCTACGATAATAACGTCCTTGCCGTCTACACTGGAGCCTAAGAACTCATGAGCGACGATGGGGTTACGACCGTTAACGATCTTAGTGTAGTCACGTCTTTTGTAGAACATACCCATATCAAGACCTAACACGTTGGCAAGATAAATGGCACGTCCCATACCGCCTTCATCGGGTGAGATAACCATCATGTGGTCGGCGTCGATACTTAAGCCTTTCACATTCTTGAGTAAGCCCTTAATAAACTGGTAAGCGGGCTGGATGGTTTCAAAACCGTGAAGAGGAATAGCATTCTGAACACGGGGGTCATGAGCATCGAAGGTAATAATGTTGTCAACACCCATGGCTGTAAGCTCCTGAAGAGCCATTGCACAGTCGAGAGATTCACGACCTGTACGTTTATGCTGTCTGCTTTCGTAGAGGAAAGGCATGATAACCGTGATACGTCTTGCCTTACCGCCTACAGCAGCGATGATACGTTTTAAATCCTGGTAATGATCGTCGGGCGACATGTGATTCTCATAGCCACACATTGAATAAGTGAGAGAGTAGTTACATACATCCACCATAAGGTATAAATCGGTACCTCTGACGGATTCAAGAATAAGACCTTTCGCTTCACCGGAACCAAATCTGGGAACTTTAGCTTCGAGTATGTAAGAAGGTCTCATATAACCTGAGAAAGCTAAGCTTTCCTTGTGCTCGTTCTCGCGCTCTTCACGCCACTTAACGAGGTAACTGTCAACTTTCTTACCTAATTCCTTACATCCCTCAAGAGGAATGATGCCAAGGGAACCGACCGGTATGGTCTCAAGATTACGCTTGTCTTCAAAAACAGCCATGAAAAAGAATCCTCACTTTCGAAATCAACACTTACGCTTGACGATTCGAATGTCAGCTCCCGAAAGCTTGCAGGCCGTATAGGTATTGATAATACGGGAGAAAACTCTGTCGGAATACCTGTCGCTTATCTGCTCGAGAGAAAGGTTCGTAGAAATAATGGTAGACTTCTTACGAAGGTTTCGCTCATTGATAAACGAGAAGAGCTGATTGGAAACAAAGGAGTTTGAGACCTCGGTTCCCAAATCGTCTACGATTAGCAAATCACAATTATATATATATTCATGGAAATTGTAAAGGTCTTCTTTGGCCTTGTTGTCAAAGGTTTCGCGAGCCAGAGCTTCAAAAAGTGAAACGGCGCTGAAATAGATAACCGAGTGCCCTGAGTCGAGTACGTCCTTCGCAATACAACCGGACAAAAATGACTTACCGGTGCCTACAGACCCGTAAAACAAAATGTTTTTATGCTCAAAATCTATTTTCTCAACAAGCTCGCGACTTACGAATACGGCACGCTTAAAGGCTTCAAAGCCTTCACCCGTATGATAAGTATAATCAAGCTTACTGAAGTTATTGTCCTCAAGAAAATCCTTGATATTGGACTGTTCGTATAGAATCTCGATAATCTGCTGCTTAAGGCAATGACACTTCTCGTTCTTAATGTAACCGGTATCCTTGCAATCGGGGCAGTCATATATAGGCTCGAGATAATCCTCGGGAAGACCTGCACCCTTAAGCATGCTTTTCTTCATGCTCTTTAAGTCTGCAAGGAGAGCACGAAGCTCCTCCATAGCGTCCTTATCGCCGGCCATTTTCTTACGAGCCATGTCCATGGAGACGGATACTACGGAGTCGTCTAACTCCTTGTATCCCTCAACGTTTTTATATACATATTCTCTTCTGTCGTTGAGAATGTGCTGATTCTTAAGTCTGGTAACTTCGTATCTTTGTAATATAGTATCAAACTGAGCTTGTGATAATGCCATATTGACCCTTTCATACTAACCTATTACAGGCAACGAACAGCAAACATTAATTGCTCAATATCTGCCTTTCGATTTCATCAAAGTCGTACTTGGTATGAATCATCTGATTGAACTGATTCTTGGAGCCTGCTCCGGAAGTGCCGGATGCCTTGGGCTTCCTGAATGCGGAATCTACGGCGGGGATATCGGAGAGGTTCTTAACTCCCGCCTTCTTCCACGAAGAAAGAATCTTCTCGCAGTACTCGAGTCTGTGCGAATCTGTTGCAACAACAGTCTTGCCACACGCGGCGTTGATGATTTCTAAGTCAAATCCGTAGTCCTTGTACCATTTGGTAACTATCTCGGCCTCTGCCGGTGTAGGAGTTGAGGTTCGGCCGAGGGACTTAAGGATGGTGTATACATTCTTATCATAGCTGTTGCCGATAAAAGCCTTGGCCTGCTTGGGAGTCTTAATCTCAGCTTCGGCCCAGGAAATGGCAACTTTCTTAATGTAAGCAAAGCTGGTCTTGCCGCGGTCTACACAATACTGAAGCAGGTAGTCCACAAGGTCTGATGAGAACTTAAGCTCGTCGGTAATAAAATAAAGGATCTCGATATCCTTAAGCGTAAGCTGCTTCTGAAGATAAGTCTCTGCTATAAAAAGAAGCTGTCCCGTTTCAGCGTTGTCCTTGAAAGCTTTAAGCTGATCTCTCGAATAAGAAATATTGTCATAATCGGGCTTCACGGGCTCTGCCTGAGCGGGCTCGGAGGCCTTAACCTCAACGGGAGCCGGTGAGGATACAAGCTTAAGCGGAACAATCGGAGCAAGCGGTCTTTCAACGTTTACAGCCGCCTCTGAGGGCGAAAGAAAACGAATTCCGGTAAGAGACTTAGCTTCATTATATTCAAGAGCGATAAGGTGCTGCTTCTCCCAGTACTTAAGGGCTCTCATAATATCTTTTTCGGTGTGGTTGAACTTATCGGCCATATCGGAGATTCCGGTAGGAAGATTGGCGCTCATCATGCGCACGAGATAAAGGTAGACTTTGAGCTGGGCATCATTGGCTTCCGTCATGTAATTATCGATAAATCTATTGGAAATGGCGGTACTGCCCAAGTAGTCATCTTTATAAATTGTCAAAGAATTCATGGAAAGATCTCCCCTAACCCTCTTAAAGAAGGTAGTCTATACAAAATTTGGAAAACGCGCATCTCCACTGCACGGCCGCCAAGGGGTACCCCAAGCGGAACTTCCAAGGCTGATTCTACCAAAAAAGCCTGCCAAATAAAATGGGTAAAATGCCGAAAAAGCCAGCAAAATCAAGGCTTTGAGACCTGCGACCCAAATTTGTGGAAAGTGTGGATAATGTGGATGTTTTTGAAAAAAGCCACTAAAATACGGGTAATTTTGGGGCAAAAATAATCCACATTTTCAAGGGAGTTTCCAAGCCTTAAAAATGTGGACTTGTGGATAAATATTAAGAAACCAGATTCTGTCCGATGTTTACAACATCTCCCGCGCCCATAGTTATCAACAGGTCATCGGTAGTGCAATTTTTCTTAACGAATTTTTCGATTTCCGAAAAATCTTTGATGTACGTTACATCGATTCCGCGTTCCTTCATCGCTTCGTAAAGCGTCTGCGAATTGCACCCGTAAATATCCTTCTCGCGAGCCGCATATACATCACACAACACAACCTTGTCGGCCAAAGAAAGCGCATCGACAAAATCCGGTAACAACGCCTTCGTACGAGTATATGTATGAGGCTGGAATACTACCCAAAGCTTATTGTGAGGCTTTTGAAGTGCCGCATTTAAAGTGGCGCGAATCTCTGTGGGATGATGAGCGTAATCGTCCACCACGGTAACTCCGTTAAATGAACCAAGCTCCTCAAATCTACGCTTCGAACCGCTGCACTTAAGGAGCGCCGACTTAATATTGGAAGCGGAAACCTTAAGGTGTCGTGCAACCGCTATGGCAGCAAGTGCATTGGATACATTGTGGATACCGGTCGTTGCGAGGGATACATCGAACTCACCGCCCGTTTTCTTAACGTGGCAGGTAAAAGAAGGATGCCCGTTCTTATCAAAACTGATATCGGAAGCCCAGAAATCAAACGCGGGCGAAAAACCATAAGTAACATAGGGACACTTGATATCCTTGACAATCTCGCGATAATTGTCGATTTCACCGTTGATTACAAGCAAACCGTCTTCGGGCAATAAATTCGCGAAACGCTTGAAAGAACTGCGAATATCGTTAATATCCTTAAAGAAATCAAGATGGTCTTCTTCTATATTAAGTATGACTGAAATCTTAGGAAAGAAACTTAAGAAGCTGTTGGTATATTCACAGGCCTCGAACACGAAGTAATCGTGTGAGCCCACGCGAATATTTGAGTTAATGCTCTTAAGTACACCACCGACAGATAAAGTAGGATCAGTCTCGGCTTCAATCAAAATTTCCGAAATCATGGATGTTGTGGTGGTCTTACCGTGAGTACCGCTTATGGCAACGGGAACATCGTATCCCTTCATAAGCTGCCCTAAGAATTCAGCTCTTGTCATATGAGCCTTGCCCGACTCCATCATAGCCTTGTACTCGGCATTGTCGGGACGAATGGCTGCGGTGTAGACGATTAAATCCACATCGTCTGTAATATGTGGAGTCTCCTGGCCATAGTAGACGGTAGCGCCCTCTTCGGAGAGCTTTCTGGTTAAATCACTTTCCTTGGCATCGGAGCCCGAGACCTTGAAACCGTCGTTAAGAAGGATGCTTGCAAGGCCGCTCATTGAGATCCCGCCGATACCTATAAAGTATACATGCATATTTGAATTTAAAGTAATATTCATAGTTAAATCTCCCGTCGGATTCTTTCTTTTACCAATCCGACAGATTGATTATAGCATTACTTCAAAAAAACGCAAACGTAACCAAACTTTCGTTGATTAAATAGAAAAAGTGGGGTACACTTATAATAGATGATTTTCTGAAGCATTCTCGCTTCACAAAAAGCTACATATTTGGAGGCATCAATGATAAAAAAAGAGATGATTGCCATGCTTTTGGCGGGTGGCCAGGGAAGCCGACTCGGAGTTTTGACCGCCAAGATGGCTAAGCCTGCCGTTTCTTTCGGAGGCAAGTACCGAATTATTGATTTTCCGCTTTCCAACTGTATTAATTCGGGTGTTGATACCGTGGGTGTACTTACTCAGTACCAGCCGCTTCGACTTAATACACACATCGGCATAGGTATTCCGTGGGACCTCGACCGTAATATCGGTGGTGTAACCGTTCTTCCGCCTTATGAGAAGAGCGAGAACAGCGAGTGGTACACAGGTACGGCCAATGCAATCTATCAGAACCTGGATTATATGGAGACATACAATCCGGACTACGTTCTTATTCTTTCCGGTGACCATATTTATAAGATGGACTACGAAGTTATGCTTGACTTCCACAAGGAAAAGGGCGCTGACGTTACTATCGCCGTTATGCCCGTTCCCATGGAGGAGGCTAAGCGTTTCGGTATCATGATTACCGACGAAAACGGAAAGATTACCGAATTCGAAGAAAAGCCCGAGCATCCGAGGAGCAACCTCGCATCGATGGGTATCTATATATTTAACTGGAAGACGCTTAAAGAAGCCCTTATTGCCAAGGCCAATCAGCCGGCTCTGGACTTTGGTAAGCATGTCATTCCTTACTGCCATGACAAGGGTTCACCCATGTATGCCTATGAGTTCACGGGTTACTGGAAGGACGTGGGAACACTTGAGTCCTACTGGCAGGCCAACATGGAGCTTATCGACCTTGTGCCCGAGTTTAACCTCTATGAAGAGTACTGGAAGATTTACACCAAGAGCGAGACTCTTCCTCCTCAGTACCTTTCCAAGGACAGCGTAATAGAGAGAAGTATTGTGGGTGAGGGCAGTGAGATTTACGGTAAGGTTTACAATTCCGTAATCGGTCGCGGCGTAGTTATCGGTGAGAATGCAGTCATCAGAGACTCCATCATCATGAACGAAGTCGAGATTAAAGAAAGCGCTCAGTGTATCAAGTGTATCGTTGCCGAAGGTGCGGTAATAGGCGAGAACGCCGTGCTCGGTGAAGGCGAAGAACTACCCAATGAAACCGATCCCAAGATTTACAACGCAGGAATCGTTACAATCGGTGAGAAGACACTTATCCCCGCAGATGTCCGAATCGGCAAGAACAGCGTGGTGCTTGGCGCTACCGGCCCCGAGGATTATCCCGACGGAGTATTAAAGAGCGGTTCCACACTTATAAAGGCAGGTGACGAGGTATGAGAGCTATAGGTATAGTATTGGCCGGCGGATCCAGCCATCGTATGAAAGAACTCGTATCCAGGAGAGCGGTTGCTGCAATGCCCGTTGCAGGCAGTTACAGAAGTATCGACTTTGTACTCAGCAACATGTCCAATTCCCATATCCAGAAGGTAGGCGTATTCACTCAGTACAATGCCGGAAGCCTTAACGAGCACTTAAGCTCTTCTAAATGGTGGGACTTCGGACGTAAGCAGGGCGGTCTTTATGTATTCACCCCCGCGGTTACAGCCGAGAACAACTTCTGGTACAGAGGAACCGCAGACGCTATTTATCAGAACCTTTCTTTCTTAAAGAACAGCCACGAGCCTTACGTAGTAATCGCTTCCGCTGACTGCATCTACAAGATGGATTACAATAAGCTTTTGGAATATCATATCAATAAGAAGGCTGACATCACCGTAGTATGTCGCGACGCGGACGATCTTCGCGATATCGACCGATTCGGAACCATTAAGATGAATGAAGAGTACCGTATCGAGGAGTTTGAAGAGAAGCCGGTGGTTGCCAAGACTTCCACTATTTCCTGCGGTATCTACGTAATCAGAAGACGTGCTCTTATTGAGATGATTGAAAAGTGCGCATCGGAAGACCGTTACGATTTTGTGCGCGACGTTCTTATAAGAATGAAGGATATTAAGAAGATATACGGCTACAAGATATCCGAGTACTGGCGTAATATTGCAAGCCTTGAAGATTATTTCCATACCAACATGGATTTCTTAAAGCCTCAGATACGTAATTACTTTTTCAAGCAGTACCCTGATATTTACTCCAAGGTTGATGACCTTCCGCCCGCCAAGTACAATGTCGGCGCACAGGTTCGTAACAGCCTTATTTCAAGCGGTACCATTGTTAACGGCGTAGTCGAGGATTCCGTAATCTTTAAAGAGACTTACATCGGCAACAACTGCGTTATTAAGAATTCAATCATTCTTAACGACGTATACATCGGTGACAACTCCTACATCGAGAACTGTATTGTGGAGAGTCACGGCACCGTTCGTGCTAACTCTTATTACAAGGGCGAAGGCAACATCAAGGTAGTTATCGAAGAGAGCGACAGATTCATAATGTAAAGCATGGGGCCCGCGGGTATGTTCTCGCGGGCTTTTATGCGCTTTCTTTGGCCTGTAACGGTTGCCTTAATACTCGCGCTTCTGTATAATGATTGCGGTGTAAGACACCTTAGGAGATAAGAATAATGATAATTATCGCAGGTCTCGGCAATCCCGGGAAAGATTATGCAGGAACCCGCCACAATGCGGGCTTTATGACAATAGATGCACTCGCCTCCAAATACGGCATAGACGTAGGCGAAAAAAAGCATAAGGCACTTATCGGCAAGGGCGCCATCGAAGGCCACAAGGTAATACTTGCCAAGCCTCAGACATTCATGAACAACAGTGGCGAGAGCTTAAGAGAACTCGTCGATTACTATAAGCCCGACATTGAGACGGAAGTTATCGTGATATACGACGACATTACCCTTGATGTGGGCGGTATTCGCGTGCGTAAGAAAGGCTCGGCCGGCGGACACAACGGCATGAAGAGTATTATCGCGCATCTTGGCACCACCGACTTTCAGAGAGTCCGCGTGGGAATAGGCGAGAAGCCGCCGCGCATGGATCTTGCGGACTGGGTACTCGGGCATTTCCACAAAGAGGATATGGAGCCTCTTAAGGATGCCATCGATGAAGCCTGCACCGCAACCCTCATGATTATGAACGGCGCAACAGACGAGGCCATGAACAAATACAACCGCAAGGTTGACAGGACACAAGAATGAGAGCATTGACAGGGCCCCTTATGAGTCTTCCGGGTATTACGGAAGCTAAAGCGGAACTTAGGAAAAAGAAAAACGTCTCGGTCACCGGTTGTGTCGATTCCCAGAAGTGGAACATGGCATATGCCCTTGCCGAAGGTTTTTCCAATAAAGTTATAGTAACGTACAGTGATGTCAGAGTTAAGGAAATCTACGAAGACTACAGAATGTACGATAAAAACGTGCGCATGTATCCTGCCAAGGACGCCATTTTCTACCAGGCAGACGTGCACGGCAACAAGATTACAAGAGACAGAATCGCATGCCTTAAGCGAATACTAATGGGTCTTCCCTGCACTATCATCACCACTTACGGCGGCCTTATGAATGCAGGCGCAGGCCTTGATGTGTTGCGTGACAGTCTTATCAAAATTTCAGTTAACGGCGAGGTATCCGAGAAAGCACTTATTAAAAAGCTCTGTGCTCTCGGCTACGAGAAGACCTATCAGGTGGAAGCAGGCGGCCAGTTCTCGGTACGCGGCGGCATCATCGACATCTTTGATTTCACCGAAGACAACCCATACAGAATAGAGCTTTGGGGTGACGAAGTAAGCTCCGTAAGAAGCTTTGACGTTCAGAGCCAGCGTTCCATCGAGCGCCTTGAGAGCATTACCATATATCCGGCTACAGAGTTGCCTTTATCGGAGGACGAACTCTTAGGCGGATTGGTCGGCATTGAGGCAGAGACCAAGACGGCGGTATCTAAATTCCGTAAGGCCGGTAAGCCCGAAGAGGCGCACCGCCTGGAAGTTATGTTTGAGGAAGTAAGGGAGCAGATTACCGAGCTTCCATGGACTTTTAACGCCGACGGTTACCTTAAATACTTTTTCAAGGAGCCTCTTTCGGTCTGCGACTATATGCCGGGTGCACTGTTCATTCTCGACGAGCCTTCCCGTATCAAAGAGCATGCCGAAGCAGTGGAACTTGAGTTTAGAGAAAGCATGAAAGCCCGCCTCGAGAAAGGCTACAGCCTTCCCAGTCAGACCGACATACTTATAGGCAGCAGTGTCATCAATGCGAAACTGTCGGGAGAAAGCCTCCTTATGCTCAGCACCATGCCTGTGAAAGGCTATTCCATAAAGCCCGACCTTACCATGGGCGTGACAGCAAGAAGCATTCCTTCTTACAACAACAGTTTTAGCGAACTTGTACGAGACTTAAATTCATACAAAAAGCGCAATTATAAAGTTCTCATCCTTTCGGGTTCACGCTCGAGAGCGGAACGTATTGCGGAGAATTTAAGAGGGGAAGAGGTTACCGCTTTCTTTTCCGAAGACCGCAATCACGATCTTAAAAGCGGCGAAATAATGACCATGTACGGCCGAGTTATGAAGGGCTTTGAGTACCCCGATATCGGCTTTGTTGTAATATCCGAAAGTGACATATTTACCGAGGCCAAGAAGAAAAAACGCAAGAAACGTTATGAATCCGAAGGCAACAAGGTAAGAGACTTTAACGACCTTCAGATAGGCGATTACGTCGTACACGAAAGCTTTGGTATCGGCGTCTATAAGGGCATCGAGAAGGTTGAAGTCGACAAGGTTGCCAAGGATTACATGCGCATAGAATACAAGGACGGAGGCGTGCTATACGTGCCTGCGACCGCCCTTGACGTTATCATGAAATATGCTTCCGCGGATGCCAAGAAGCCTAAGATTAACAAGCTTGGCACCAAGGAATGGGAGAATACCACCTCCAAGGTTAAGTCGGCCGTTGATGAAGTGGCGGAGGAACTCGTGACACTTTATGCTGCAAGGCGCGACAAGGCGGGATACGTATTCAGCCCCGACACTGTCTGGCAGCAGGAATTCGAGGAAAGCTTCCCTTACGAGGAGACCGGCGACCAGCTCGAAGCCATCGAAGCCACCAAGGCCGACATGGAGAGCACCAAGATTATGGACCGTCTTATCTGCGGTGACGTGGGCTTTGGCAAGACTGAGATTGCTATTCGTGCGGCGTTTAAGGCAGTTCAGGACGGCAAGCAGGTAGCCTTTCTTGTGCCCACCACAATCCTGGCGCAGCAGCATTACAACACCTTCACAGAGAGAATGCGCGACTTTCCCGTGAAGATAGCACTCCTTAGCCGCTTTGTGTCTAAATCCGAGCAAAAGAAAACCATCGAAGACCTTAAGAAAGGCATCGTGGATATTGTAATCGGTACCCACCGCATGCTTTCTTCGGATATACAGTTTAAAGATCTGGGACTCCTTGTAATTGACGAAGAGCAGCGCTTCGGCGTAACTCACAAGGAAAAGATTAAGCATATCAAGGACGATGTGGATGTGCTTACGCTTACAGCTACCCCTATTCCCAGAACTCTTCACATGAGCCTTGTGGGAATAAGAGATATGAGCCTTCTTGAGGAGGCGCCCGGCGACAGACTGCCTATTCAGACCTATGTATGCGAGTACAATCCGGAGATGGTACGCGAAGCCATCAGCCGCGAGCTCTCCCGCAACGGGCAGGTTTATTACGTGTACAACAGAGTCAATAATATTGTTGATGTTGCCTCGAGTATTCAGGCGCTTGTGCCGGAAGCGAATGTTGCTTTTGCCCACGGAAAGATGAAAGAGTCGGAGATTGAACGCGTCATGTATGACTTCATCAAGGGCGACATTGATGTGCTGGTAGCAACCACAATTATTGAGACGGGTATCGATATTCCAAACGTCAATACAATGATTATCCATGATTCCGATAAACTCGGACTATCACAGTTATATCAGCTTCGCGGTCGTGTGGGTCGGTCTAACAGGACTTCGTATGCTTTCTTAATGTATAAGCGAGACAAGATTCTTGAAGAAGTTGCGGAGAAGCGACTTCAGACTATCAGAGAGTTTACGGATCTCGGAAGCGGCTACAAGATTGCAATGCGAGACCTTGAGATTCGCGGCGCCGGCAACATTCTCGGCATGAGCCAGCACGGCCATATGGCGGCTGTCGGATACGATCTTTATTGCAAGATGCTTAACACGGCTGTTCAGCAGAGGAAGGGCGAGACCGTAGCAGAAGACTTTAACACGGTTGCGGACCTTGACGTGGATGCATACATTCCTTCCGAATATATTCTTAACGAAATTCAGAAGCTTGACACTTACAAGCGTATTGCTGCTTTGGAGACGCAGGAAGAAATAAACGATATGCGCGACGAGCTTAAGGATAGATTCGGCACCGTTCCGAAGGCTTGCGAGCACTTGCTGCGCATCTCGGGACTCAGAAACGCCGCACACAGGCTGGGCATTACCGAAGTACGCGGTCGTAACGGGGAGATTTCTTTTACCTTTAAGCCCGATGCCAAGATAAAGACGGAGAATATCGGCACGCTCCTTACCCGCCATGAGAAGAATCTGACGCTTTTTGCGAAGGCCGTACCGCCCGTATTTACCTACAGATACAGGACCGTCGGTGAGGTGGGACAGGACGAAAAATTGCTGCTTGAAAATACCGAAAAAATGATTGAAGAAATGACTGAATATTTGCTGTAAAAAGAACAGTTGTTATATTAATTGGTTAATTCGAAAATTGTAGTATTAATAAGTAATTTTATATTGCCGTACTGTCGGAAACTTGATAGAATGACTTTTGGAGCGCTTTTGAGGGGTGGTATTTAATGAAAAGAGGAGAACTTAACGAAATTGTCAAACAAATTTCTCTTCTGGGCCAGTTAGGTCTGTCTATTATTATGCCGCTTCTTCTGTGCATTTTATTGTGCTGGTACTTAACTACGAGGCACGGGGTAGGCCTTTGGGTCTACATTCCCGGTTTCTTTTTCGGCCTCGGCGGTTCAGCAATGACGGTTTATAAATTCTATCTTTCAACAATCCGCGACACCAAAAAAGAAGACAAGAAGAAAACCGTGTCCTTCAACAGACACGAATAATTGGAGTTATTTATGGGTAAATTACTGGACGGGCTTCAGCCTGCGGTAAAAAAAGAAACAAAGAATGTTTTTCTCTACACCTTAATCGGGTGTGTGATTATGATAGCCGCTTTCTTTGTAATGAATAAGTGGTTCTTCCCCGAGAATGTTCCTTTTGACTACACAATCTTTACGGGAGCGCTCGGCGGCCTTATTATAGCCGTTCTTAACTTCCTTCTCATGGGCCTTACCGTTCAGAAGGTTGCGGCCGAGGAAGACGAGAAGAAAGCCGGCCAGATTATGAAGATGAGCTACTCACGCAGAATGCTCCTTCAGATAGCATGGATAGTAATCGCACTCACGGTGCCCGTTATATTCTGGGCAGCGGGGATTATACCCCTTCTTTTTCCGAGTGCGGGTATTAAGATAAAAGGAATTATCGAAAGAAAAAAATACATAAGACAGGAGGTGGAGCAAAAGCAAGATGGATGTTAGTGAAAAAATAGTAGGCCCCAAAGTCTATTGGGAACTACCGGTGGACATCCCTGTGCTTGGAAGGTTTCACATAACAGAAACCATGGTGGTTAGCTGGATTGTAATGATTATTATTACAACCATCTGCATATGCCTTACGCGCAAGCTTAAGGTTAAAGACGTATCCAAGCGACAGGCCTTCGCAGAAATGCTGGTTGAAACCGCCGATAAGTTCGTAATCGGCAACATGGGCGAGAAATTTGCTTACTTTGTTCCCTTTGTAGCGGCATTGTTTGCAACCAGTGTGGTATCCAACTTAATCAGCTTAACCGGGGTACTAAGAAGCCCGACGGCGGATTTGAATACCGAAGCATCGTGGGCTTTAGTGGTATTTGTAATTATCACTTCACAGAAGATTAAAGCCGGCGGTTTCGGCGGATACCTTAAGGGATTCACGCAGCCTATACCTGTTTTGACGCCCTTTAACGTATTATC
The DNA here is from genome assembly GCA_017544835.1 of Lachnospiraceae bacterium. GTDB lineage: Bacteria > Bacillota > Clostridia > Lachnospirales > Lachnospiraceae > UBA1258. The sequence goes on from JAFYDI010000012.1 coordinate 27,377, forward strand.
GGAACTTGCAACCCCTATCAGTATGGCTTGCCGTCACTTCGGTAACATACTTTCGGGTTTCGTAATCAATATTCTTATTTACGCAGCACTCGCTGTAGCAAGTTCAAAGCTCCTGGGATTAATCCCAGGCGCGGTGGGAGCAGTTCTCTCAAATGTACCCATCTTCAGTGTGGGTCTTCCGGCGATATTATCGGTTTATTTTGACTGGTTCTCCGGAGTAATGCAGGCGTACATTTTCTGTATGCTGACAACTATGTATATCGCAAATGCCGCAGAAGGCTAAATACTATTTCTTTTTCTTAAGGAGGAAAATTATATGGAATTTCAATTACTTGCTAAAGGTATAGCACTTGCAGGATGCGCAATCGGTGCCGGACTTGCACTTATCGCCGGTATCGGACCCGGTATTGGTGAAGGTAACGCCGTTGCCAAGGCTCTTGAAGCTATCGGACGTCAGCCCGAATGTAAGGGTTCTGTTACTTCTACCATGTTACTTGGTTGTGCGGTTGCCGAAACAACAGGTATTTACGGTTTCGTTACAGGTCTGCTTCTTATTTTCGTAGCACCCGGATCATTCATGAAGTTCTTAGGTTAACTCATTTAGGAGGTTATAAGCTTGAAAGTACAGGACTTAGTTACTATCGATCCCTGGACCCTCATAGCACAGTTACTTAACCTTTTTATCCAAGTGATGCTTATTAAGAAGTTTCTTTTTAAGCCCATACGCGAGGTTTTGGCTAAGCGTAAGGCGTTAGCAGACGCAGAACTTGCCGATGCCGCAAAGGCCAAGGAAGAAGCAGAATCACTTAAGAGCGAGTATGAAGAAAGCATGAAACAGGCCCGCGATAAGGCCAACGACATTCTTAACACCGCTCAGAAATCCGCATCGCAGCAGAGCGAAGAAATCATCCGCGAGGCCAATGCTCAGGCCGTATCCATTAAGGCTAAAGCCGAAAGAGACATTGAGCAGGAGAGACGCAAAGCTGTCAACGAGATTAAGGATGAAATCGGTGATATGGCTATGGAGATTGCCGGTAAGGTAATCGGAAGAGAGATTAACTCTTCGGACCATGAGAAACTGATAGATGATTTTATCAATAAAGTAGGAGAAGAGTCATGACGGAATATGCCAGAGTTTATGGTGGCAGTCTGTATGACTTGGCTTCCGAAGAAAAGCTTACAGACGCCATTTTGGAGCAGATGCAGGAAGTTAAAGCGATATTCAGGGAGAATCCCGAATATCTTAAGCTTCTTTCCGAACCTTCGGTTAAGAAAGAAGAGCGTACAGATCTCATAGAGAAGGCCTTTGGTGCCGACGCTGAGAGATACCTTGTTAACTTCCTCAAAATTCTTTGCGAAAGAAATCTGTTACGCGAATATGAAGGCTGCACAGAAGAATTCACAAAGAGATACAATGCCGACCACGGAATAGCAGAAGCGGTTGTAACAAGCGCTGTTGAGCTTACCGAGGAAAAGAAAAAGGCACTTAAAGCAAAGCTTGAAAAGGTGAGCGGTAAGACCGTTTCACTTGTAACGAAGGTTAATCCCGCAGTTGTTGCGGGACTTAAGGTCGAAATCGAGGGAACTGAAATCGACGGCACCGTAAGCGGACGCCTGAGTGAAATTTCCAAGAGATTAAACGACACGATATTATAAGGATGGAATGGAATTATGCAATTAAAACCCGAAGAGATATCCAAGGTCATCCGTAGCCAGATAAAATATTATGAGAACACACTTCAGCAGAATGAGACAGGAACCATACTTAACGTAGGTGACGGTATCGCACGTGCGAGCGGACTTGTTAAGTGTATGGCAGGTGAGCTTCTTGAATTTGAGGACGGAAGCTTCGGTATGGCTCAGAACCTTGAAGAGAACAGTGTTTCCATCGTATTGTTCGGTTCCGATGAGAACATAGGTGAAGGACAGACCGTTAAGCGTACCGGTAAGGTTGTATCCGTACCGGTAGGTGAAGCTATGATTGGCCGTGTTGTTAATGCTCTCGGCCAGCCCATTGACGGAGCGGGTCCCATCGATACCAAAGAATTCAGAGCTATCGAATCAAACGCTCCCGGTATTTGTGAAAGACAGTCAGTATTTGAGCCCTTACAGACAGGTATCAAGGCTATCGACTCGATGATTCCCATCGGTCGTGGTCAGCGTGAGTTGATTATCGGCGACAGACAGACCGGTAAGACCACCATCGCTACAGATACCATCATCAACCAGAAGGGCAAAGATGTTATTTGTATTTACGTTGCCATCGGTCAGAAGCGTTCCACAGTAACGAACCTTGTTGAGAACCTCACCAAGAACGGCGCTATGGACTACACAATCGTTGTAGCAGCTACCGCTTCCGAGGCAAGCCCCCTTCAGTACATCGCTCCTTATTCGGGATGTGCTATGGGTGAATATTTTATGGCACAGGGCAAGCACGTCCTTGTTATTTACGATGACTTAAGTAAGCATGCGGTTGCATATCGTGCACTCTCCTTACTTATCCGTCGTCCCCCCGGACGTGAGGCTTATCCCGGAGACGTATTCTACCTCCACTCAAGACTTCTTGAGCGTGCAGCCAAGATGGATGCCGAGCACGGCGGCGGTTCACTTACCGCACTTCCCATCATTGAGACACAGGCAGGCGACGTTTCCGCATATATCCCTACCAACGTTATCTCCATTACCGACGGACAGATATTCCTTGAGACCGAGTTGTTCCACTCAGGCGTTATGCCTGCGGTTAACCCCGGTATCTCGGTATCCCGTGTAGGTGGTAACGCTCAGATTAAGGCAATGAAGAAGGTTGCAGGTACCTTGAAGCTTATCTACTCCCAGTACAGAGAGTTACAGAGCTTCGCACAGTTTGGTTCCGACCTCGATGCCGATACCAAGGCACGTCTCGATCAGGGTGCAAGAATCGTGGAAGTTCTTAAACAGAACCAGAATTCTCCTATCCCTGTTGAGAAACAGATTGCCATCATCTATGCCGTTACCAAGAACATTCTTTCCAAGGTAGCCGTTACAGATGTTAAGGAGTACGAAGCAGGTCTTTACACTTTCCTTGACGGAGACGCTGACGGCGTAGCCTTCATGAATGCGGTTAAGGAAACAGGTAAGCTTGAAGAAGATACCGAAGAGCGCTTAAAGAGAGCTCTTGAGGCATATACAGAAGATTTTGTTAAAGCACACAGTGCTTCATAAGGAGGACACACATGGCTGCTAACATGAAAGCGGTTAAGCTGCGTATCAAGAGTGTCCAGAACACCATGCAGATAACCAAAGCAATGGAACTTGTGGCATCCTCCAAACTGCGTAGAGCCAAGGAACGATCTGAGATCGCCCGTCCCTACTTTAAAGAGTTGTACAGCACCCTTCAAAAGATTGCTGCCGGCAACACAGACTTCTCGTCTAAGTTCGCTTCGGAAGCATCGGGTGAAAAAGTTTGTTATGTAGTAATTGCCGGTGACAGAGGTCTTGCAGGCGGTTACAATTCAAACCTCTTTAAGTGTATGGAAGCCGATTCCAAAGGCAAGGACTACTCGGTTCTCCCCATTGGTAAGAAAGCGGTTGAATACTTTAAGAGACGTAAAGTTGAAATCATCACCGAGGAGTTTAACGAAATAGCTCCCATTAACGTAGGCGATTGCTTTGAAATCAGTAATCTCTTATGTAAGGAATTTAAGGACGGTAACTTCGGTACATTAAGACTTGTATACACAGAGTTCGTATCGATGCTTTCCCAGCAGCCTCACGCAGTGAGCGTGTTGCCTCTTTCCGATCTTGTGGGTGATGAACCGGTAGAGCCCGTTAAGAACTTAATCCTCTACGAGCCCGACTCAACCGAAGTATTCGACGCAATCGTTCCCGAGTATGTGGCCGGCGTTATCTACGGCGCCGTATGCGATTCCCTTGCGAGTGAGCAGGCGGCAAGACGTACCGCCATGGAATCCGCAACATCCAACGCCGAAGAAATGATTGAGACTCTGAACCTTCACTACAACAGAGCCCGTCAGGCAAGCATTACGCAGGAAATTACCGAAATTGTCGGAGGTGCTGAAGGACTGTAGCACTTACTTAACTAAAATACAAAGGAGATTCGTAAATGAGCGAGAAACACATTGGCGAGATTGTACAGGTAACCGGACCCGTACTTGACATCAAGTTTGGTCACGATGAATTGCCCGCACTTTTAAACGCCATTGAAATCGATAACAACGGTAAGAAGCTTACCGCCGAAGTTGCTCAGCAGGTCGGAGACAATGTGGTTCGTTGTATCGCAATGAACTCTACCGACGGACTTGTTCGCGGCACCAAGGCAGTAGACACCGGCGCTCCCATCATGGTTCCCGTAGGCGAAGAGTGCCTCGGACGAGTATTCAACCTTTTGGGTGACCCCGTTGACAACTTACCCGCTCCCGAAGCCAAAGAAAAATGGTCGATTCACCGTCCCGCACCCGCTTACGAAGAGCAGGCTTCCTCAACCGAAATTCTTGAAACAGGTATCAAGGTTGTTGACCTTATCTGCCCCTATGCAAAGGGTGGTAAGGTAGGTTTGTTCGGCGGTGCCGGCGTAGGTAAGACCGTTTTGATTCAGGAGCTTATCCACAACGTTGCTACAGAGCACGGCGGATATTCCATCTTCACAGGCGTTGGTGAACGTACCCGTGAAGGTAACGATATGTACAATGAAATGAAGGAGTCGGGAGTTTTATCTAAGACCGCCTTGGTATACGGTCAGATGAACGAGCCCCCCGGAGCACGTATGAGAGTAGGTCTTTCCGGACTTACCATGGCAGAATACTTCCGTGATGTTAAGAATCAGGACGTGCTTTTGTTCATTGATAACATTTTCAGATTCACTCAGGCAGGTTCCGAGGTTTCTACCCTTCTTGGTCGTATGCCTTCAGCCGTAGGTTATCAGCCTACACTGGCTACCGACATGGGTACTCTTCAGGAGCGTATTACTTCTACCAGAAAGGGTTCCATTACCTCTATTCAGGCCGTATACGTACCTGCGGACGACTTAACAGACCCCGCACCCGCTACAACATTCACCCACTTGGATGCTACCACCGTTCTTTCACGTGATATCGCTTCCATGGGTATCTACCCTGCAGTAGATCCTCTTGATTCCACCTCGCGTATTCTTACGCCCGAGGTAGTAGGTCAGGAGCACTACGAAGTGGCAAGAGGTGTTCAGCGAGTTCTCCAGAGATACAAAGAACTCCAGGATATCATCGCCATCATGGGTATGGACGAACTTTCCGAAGAAGATAAGTTAACCGTTAACCGTGCTCGTAAGGTACAGCGTTTCCTATCACAGAGCTTCTCTGTTGCAGAACAGTTTACCGGTCTTGAAGGTAAGTATGTACCTCTTAAGGAGACACTCAGAGGCTTCAGAATGATTCTTGATGGCGAATGCGATCAAATTCCCGAGAGCTGCTTCCTTATGGCAGGCACCATCGACGATGTACTCGAAAAAGCAAAGAACATGTAAAGGAGGCTGTCTATGACGACATTTCCGTTACGAATCGGTACACCGGACGGCTTACTTTTTGAAGGTAATGTGGAACGGGTCATGTGCCGAA
>JAFYDI010000013.1 GCA_017544835.1 Lachnospiraceae bacterium
ATTATCGATAGATATCTCATAAGACTGATCGGGGGTGTATTCAGGTTCTGAATAAACACCCAAAGTCATAAATGATACAGTAGCCATAACTAATAATTTTCCCAATGCATTCTTCATATTCTCTTTTCCTTCCTTTTCGTCCGAGGACTTTTTCTTTGTGATTTTATGATATAACTTAGAGTAAAAAAGTAAAATATAAGTAAAAGAAAAGCAAATTTGACAAAAATTATAATTACATAAATTCTATTTCAAACTCATATCCGAGATCCACGCGGGCATCTTCGCGTATAGCTTCGGCATGTTTATAATTCTCAAGCAGGCGGTTCATATAATAAGCCGTAACCACGTCTATGCCGGAGGAATCTTCATCTGTATACAGCTTGGCATATCCAAATTGATATCTGTATCTGGATACAGCCAATTCCATATCCGGAAATGTATCCGGATCATATTTCTTAAAGAAACGCTTGCCAAGATGCAGCACTTCATCTATATCACCGTCTACCAGATAGCAGACCAAAACTCCATAGCGGTCCAAAAAAGAACTTTTGATGGCGCTTATATCCGAGGGGTCCTTTTCCTGCAGGTATGCCAGGTCCTCATAGATTTTGGCGGCGACGCGGGTGTTCTTTGTATGAACGTAGTGAGAAAGCGCTCGGGAGACTAAATCACGTTCCACGGAAGATAAGCAGTAAGAGCTTATATTTTCAAGGTCGACGTCGGGAAGTGTACACTCCAAAGCCTTCATAACCAATTCAAATCGTTTGTTTGAGTCGGTTTGGCATTGCGATTGAAAGAAATAATAATACTGCAACTCAAGGTTGTTTGAAAGGTCGGCCGTCTCGAGGTAGTCGGTACATATTTTTTTGAACTTTTCCACTGTGTCTGCGGAATATTCATAGGAACTTGTAATGATGGAATAAAGAGTGGCCTCCCTTTTGGAGCATAAGAAGACCAAATCTTTAACAGATCCTCCGGCACGCTGTAAAAGGGCGCTGAACAATAATAATCCCGGCGTTCTCTCGCCGCTTTCAATTCGGCTTAGCATCGAAACGGAACACAGTCCGTAGCAGAGCTTGGAGGAAGTAATACCTGCTTTTGACCTTGCTTCATAAATCATTTTTCCGAGGTATGATAAATCGGGCATTATTTATTCCTCCTTTCGACAATTTTAAATTCTATGCCAAAGTCTTCTTTGATACGCGTTCTGAAAGCTTCGGCTTCTTCAACCTTTTTGATTCCAAGCAAATGAAAATAATTGGTAAGAAGACGCTCTCTTGCCTCAGGCAGCATATTAAGGTGCGTGCAGCACAGGATTTCTTCATATGCATAAGTAGGGCATTTAGAAAAAACGTGTTGCTTCAGGCAGTATTCTTTGCGATTAAGAATGGATTCCAAAGCAAGCTTATAGTTCTTATTGTCTATGTAATAATCAATATGCATTTCATAATAGTAGAATACCGGCTTGGTCCAGAGACCTTTCTTGGAGATGGTACTTTCAAGAGAAGTTTTCAAATTGCCAAGAATTGTGGGAACCGAAGACATTTCGCCGTCGCGAATAAGACAGTATGCCATAAATATAAGGAGATACTGTTCATAAGTAGTCAGATTAAAATCAATAAGGGAATCCACCGAAAAGTCTGAAACCGTGAGACTCATGGCCGCAGACAAATCATCGAAGCGAATCAAATCTCTTCGATTGTTTTCATAATTATAGATTGTCTCGTAGACAACAAGAAATTGCTTGTCGGTAGGATTGTAACCAATATCCATACCGTTTAATTCATCCAGGCAGGTTCGTAACTCGGCCCAGCTGTCTTCGGAGCATAAACGCTCTATCTTATCTTTAAGAAAATGAACATTCGCATCAAAGTCCGAATCATCAAGCATGGGTCCAAGGAGCCTGTATTCGGAAATTTCAAGGCGTTCCAAAAGACCGAACAGCACATCGGATTTCGGCAGATGCAGTCCGTTTTCAATGCGTGACAAGGTGGCAATCGTGCACAAATCATCCGCAAGATCTGCCTGAGTCATGCCTTTTTTCTTGCGCTCACTTTTAATGAGTTCGCCAATATCGATTACTTTCATATCGGTTACCCCCATTCCCCTCAACAATTTCATGTTACAACGCGCTAAAGTAATGTGTCAAGGTTATAAAAATTGTCAAAAAACCTTTTTAGAGTGTTATATCGCCTATTTTAGGCATGTTTTGTAGTATATGATTGTAAATTAACTTTATGCGGAGGTAGCACAATGAATGAAAAGAAAAAGTACAAGGAGTACATTAAAGAATTTTACCGAGGGAACAAATTTTATTTTGTCCTCGGAATAATGGTAGCGGCGGTTGGCAGCTGCATTCAGGCATATCTTGCAAGATTATGCCAGCAGTACCTCGATATCGGACAGGAATCCGAGATGAAGAGTCTTGTAGTTCTCATCATTAAGTCGGTGGTATTCGTGGTATCGGCATTTATCATTTTGTATCTTGATAAGAAAGCAAGATTCACATTTGCAAGAAACGCAATTGGAAGATACAGAGACAAAGCTTTTGAAGACATTACAAAGAAGAGCATCGGTGAGTTCGGCGCAGACAGCTCGGGTAATTACATCTCGGCACTTACCAATGATATTTCTTCAATCGAAAGCAATTACCTGCTTAACACATTCGATCTTGTTGAGATGGTGTTCACATTCGTAATTTCTTTCGGCATGATGCTTTGGTACAGCTGGACGATGACAATAGCGGTTGCAATTCTTTGCTGTGTACCCATCATCGTTTCTCTGATACTTGGCGACAGAATGACAGCTCAGGAGAAGGCAATAAGCGACAAGAACACAAACTTCGTATCTTTGGTAAAAGACCTTCTTACAGGCTTCTCGGTTATTAAGAGTTTTAAAGCGGAAAAAGAAGCTCTTGAGCTCTACTCCGGCAGCAACTTAGACCTTGAAGACGTAAGATGCAAGAAGCAGCTTACCAAGGGAATGATAGGTATTATAACAGGTATTTCAAACTTTGCGGTTCAGATAGGAATCTTCGGATTCGGTGCTTACCTTGTAATCAAGGGTAACACAACAGCCGGTGTGGTATTTGCTTTTGTACAGTTGATGGGTTGCGTACTTGAACCCCTTTCACAGCTTCCTGTACTGGTTTCAAGCAGAAAGGCAGCCAAGGGTCTTATCGAGAAGCTTGCCGAATATGTATCGGACGAGACTAAGGAAGGCGGAGAAGAGAAGCTTACGGGTATCGACGGCGGTATTAAGTTCGAGAATGTTTCTTTTGCCTATGAAGAGGGTAACGATATCTTAAAGAACATTAACTTAAATCTTGAAAAAGGAAAGAGCTACGCTATCGTAGGCGGTTCAGGCTCCGGTAAGTCAACGCTTCTTAACCTTATGATGGGAAGCTACGACAACTACAAGGGAAGCATTAAGCTTGACGGCAAAGAATTAAGCGATGTGGACAAGAACACAATCTTTGATATTGTTTCGGTAATTCAGCAAAACGTATTTATTTTTGACGACACAATCAGAAGAAACATCACAATGTTTAAGGATTTCCCGGACGACAAGGTTGAAGATGCAATTAAGAAGTCAGGCCTTGCGGCATTAATCGAGGATAAATCGCAGGATTATAAGTGCGGTGAAAACGGTAAGAACTTATCGGGTGGCGAAAGACAGAGAATTTCCATCGCAAGAAGCCTTCTTAAAGAAGCGAAAGTATTGCTTGTAGACGAAGCAACGGCAGCACTTGATGCAAAGACCAGTAAGAGTGTGGTGGATTCAATTCTGGCAATCGAGGATATCACAAAGGTGGTTATCACACATAAGCTTGATGAAAGCGAGCTTAGCAAGTATGACAGCATTATCGTTCTTAAAAACGGTAACGTGGTTGAGGAAGGAAACTTTGACAATCTTATCGAAGACAAGAAGTATTTTTACTCACTTTACAACGTTAACAAAGATGTAGCATAGACATAACACGGAGAACTATCATGTGGGAAGTGCGAATCGGCGAGATAATCAGAAGCCAAAGGGAAAAACTGAATATCAGACAGGGCAAACTCTCCGAGGGAATCTGCACCGTAAGCACTCTTTCAAAGATTGAAAACGGTGTGATATTTCCCACAAGATACAAACTCCAATATCTTATGGAGAGGCTCGGAATCGACTCCGAGCAGTATGTGATTCTTTCTTCCAAAAGGGAGATTGAGTTTAACGAGATGGTAAGGGTATTTAACAGCTGTCTTAAGAAGGATCCGGCGGTAGCGACTTACATGCTTAAAAGGGTAGAAAAGGCTGCGGACAGCACGAATGATGCAGAGTATCAGATATACGGAGAATGCAGCCTCCGCCTGGATATAGCGGAACGAAAGAAACCGCTTGAAAACATAGCAAGAGAGGCTATGGAGTTACTTCACGATACAAAGGCCAATTTTTCTTTGGACAGGTTGGGAGAAGATCTTTTATCAAAGACTGAATGGAACATCCTGATAGATTACGCGAAGGTATTGATGCTTCTTGACAGGAAAGAAGAAGCGTTAAGGGTACTCTTAGGGGTTAAAGGGTATCTTTCGAAGAAGCACATGGATGCGGAACTTATCAGAGGGGATTACGAGACGGTACTTCTAAGAATAGTGGAAACACTGGTATCGATGGGGCGATTCTTTGAAGCCGACAGCTACAGTGATGAACTTTTGGAAGGCTTTTCAAAGAACAAGGCTACGGCCAATCTCGTGGAAATAATGATTAACAGAACCACGATAGCAATCAATTTAAGAAAGCCTCCGGAGCATGTCAAAAGAATGATTATGCAGACAAGGGAAGTAATAAAAATGGATAAAGGCAGCGAGACTGCCGAGCGGTTCGACGATTACGTAAGAAAGGAGTGTGGATACGCATGAGCGAATATTGCATGGGCGAGATGATCAAAAGAACCAGAAAATCAATGAATATGAGTCAGGAAGAGCTCGCTTTCGGCATCTGCTCCGTAAGCACTCTTTCAAGAATCGAGAACGGACTTGAAACACCGGCAAGAGCCACCTTTGAGAAAATGGTGGAGCGGCTTGGTGAATCCAAAGGCTTGTCGCCTTGCGATACAGCCGAGGACGAAGCTTACAGATTAAGACTTTTGACTGTAAGAAATATTATCAGAGGCCAACAAGAAAAGAACAGCTTTCTTTTGGACGAATATGGGGCTATGGGGAGAGCTGATGCGTTTCCTGACTACATTAAAGCCTCCGCAAGCTTAGATGAACAAAACACAACTGAATGCGTCGCTCTTCTTAAGTCCATATTCGGTAAAAAAGGTTTCAGGGGAGATTTAAGCAAAATAGATTACGCGATTTTGGAGCCCTACGAGGTTCACAGTTTTATCCTTTACGCAAAATGCCTTTCGGAAAAGGGTGAATACTCAAAAGCGGAACGAACCATAAACGCGCTCAAAAAATATCTTGAAGAAAGCTGTAACTTTGATGGAATATACGGAGAATTGTACATAGTGTTATTGACGGAATATGCGGAAATGGCGGTAACGATGGGCAATTCGGCAGAAAGTCTTGCATGGTGCGCACTTGCACTTAACGAGATTGAATGCAGAGGAAAGACTTTCCTTAAAAAGAAAGTGTTCGACATAAAAGCCAGAGCTTATGAAGCGGACGGAAGAAGAGAACTTGAGCACGAATATCGCAATTACGCGCACGTGCTTACCGAACTTATAAAGAGCTGCGCGGTTGAAAGAAAGAAACCGGTTGCGGTAGCTATGTTTAATTACTAAATGTATCGGAGGTTAAGAAGTTGAGATTTCACAGTATAGATGCGGGCGAAGCGGGGTACGCAATTTATTTCCCGGATACCATGAAGGTTGTAAGGGGCAATAAGAATACGGTAGAGATGTTTGAAAAGATTGTAGGCGGAGCGTCTCTTGATGAGTTGGTCAAAGAAGGATATCCGATAAGCGAAGACGATCTTAAGAATTATAAGGAAATGCTGGGAGACGGCTTTAAACACGTGCTCCCGGAGCGAGACAGGAATCACCTTCCCGAACTTGTAATGCATGTAAGTAACGACTGCAATATGCGATGCCTCTATTGCTACGGGCAGGGCGGCTGTTACAACATGAAGCGTGAATTGATGGCCGAGGAAACAGTAATCGAAGCTTTGGAAAAGATGTACGCTGTATATCCGAAAATCGACCTTATAAACTTTTTCGGCGGCGAGCCTTCCATGAACTTTGACGTAATAAAAGTAGCTTGTAAGTACGTAAAAGCTCACAATAAAGATACCGTTGTAGGCATGGTAACTAACGGAACATTCGCCAATGAAGAGCTTGTGGAGCTTATCAAAGAGTACGATTTCAAGGTAACCTTCAGCGTGGATGTGCAGCCGATGCAGGATAAGTTAAGACCGCTTGTGGGCGGCAAGCCTTCTTACGATATAGTGCTTAAGAATTTTCAATATCTCAAAGAAAGAACGGAAGAGCCGTCGACGATAGAGGTTACCTATACCGAAGAGCATCGCATAAACGGATTCACTCCTGCGAAGCTTATTAAGGAATTGCGCAGAGATTTCGGCAATGTTTACATGGTATTTAATCCCGTGTCATCTTGCAATCCCAAGTTTAAATTATCCGACTTAAAAGATTTCGGGGAAGCGGTTGATGAATTAAAAGAAGATAAGATGCTGTATGAAACAACTCCCTTTGTGAATGCAGTTTTGACCGGTATTGCGAAAGCCGAGCCCGAGTACCATTTCTGTGGATCGGGCTTTGGCAAAACCGCAGTTTCGGCTGCGGGCGACATCTATGCCTGCCAGGCATTCCTTGGAATGGATGCATTCAAGTTTGGCAGCGTCAAGGAGCCGATTGATGTATTGAAGGCTCGCGTATGGGCAAGATCCGACGAACTTTATAATCACAACAAGGCAATCGAAGAAGGAAAATGCAAGGATTGCTACTTAAACACTTACTGCCACAGATGCATCAGTAGCAATAAAATGACTACCGGCAATTACTATGAATCACCGGATGACATGTGTGAAATGCAGAAAGACGTGTTCGACAGAGTATTAAGAAACAGAATAACGGAGATTTCATAAGAATTTTATACAATTTTTTAAGGGTTTCATGTTACACTAACTTTGTATTGCGTGCATACAAAGAGGTGAAACATGGAACCCTTTATTTCTTTTAAAGATGTTACGAAAATTTATCATACGGGCGAGGTGGACACGGTCGCGCTCGGCGGTGTCGATTTCGAGGTCAAAGAAGGCGAGTTTGTGGTAGTGGTAGGTGCTTCCGGCGCCGGCAAGACCACAATTCTTAACATTCTCGGAGGCATGGATACGCTGACTTCGGGAACCGTTATGCTGGATGGTGAAGAGGTGTCTTCTTTTTCCAAGAAGAGACTTACTACATACAGGCGTCATGATGTGGGATTTGTATTCCAGTTTTATAACCTGGTGCAGAATCTTACGGCGCTTGAGAACGTGGAACTTGCGGCTCAGATATGTAAGGAGCCTTTGGATGCGGCGGAAGTGCTTAGAGAAGTGGGCCTTGGTGAGCGTATGAACAACTTCCCGGCTCAGTTATCGGGCGGTGAGCAGCAGAGAGTTGCCATTGCGAGAGCCCTTGCCAAGAATCCGAAGATACTTTTGTGCGATGAGCCGACTGGCGCGCTTGATTACAATACGGGTAAGGCGATTCTTAAACTGTTGGAGGACACTTGCGTTAATACCGGCAAGACCGTTATCGTAATTACTCACAATCAGGCGATTACGCAGATGGCGGACCGCGTTATTTCGGTTAAGAGCGGTAAGATTGAATCCGTAAGAATGAATGATAATAAACTTCCTGTAGAGGAGATTTCCTGGTAGATGAAGAGAACTGCCCTGATTAAAAACTTAATGAGGGAAATCTGGTCAAGCATCGGGCGATTCTTGGCAATCCTTGCAATTGTGGCGCTTGGTGTGGGACTGTTTGCGGGCTTAAAGGTCACCAAAGAAGCTATGGTCAGGACCGGAGACGCATACTTTAGGGACAACGGACTGCACGATTTCAGGCTGATATCAACGCTCGGTTTATATGACGAGGATGTGGAGGCTTTTAAGGAGCTTTCCTACGTAAGAGACGTAGAAGGCGCGTACAGTGTTGATGTGCTGGTGGAGAGAGAAGATGCGTCGATTGTGGTTGCCAAGATGCATTCTTTGTCCAATCGTATTAACAAGGTTGAACTGTTAAGCGGTCGTATGCCCGAGAAGAGCAATGAGTGTCTGGCGGATTCGCGCTGGTATGAGGAGAGTCAGATCGGCGAGACCATTAAGATTACCGACTCCAATTCCGAAGATACGCTTGATATGCTTAAAGACAAGGAATATGAGATTGTCGGCATATGCAGGTCTTCTCTGTACGTAAACTTTGAGCGTGGCAGCACAACGCTTGGAAGCGGCAGGATTTCGGGCTTTATGTATGTGCTTCCGGAGACGTTTGACTGTGATTACTATACCGAAGTGTATGCAATCACCGACATGAGCGATGAGACCATATACACCGATGCTTACAAAGATGGTATTGATGTTGAGGAAGATGAGTTTAAAGCGTTCCTCGATGAGCGTGCGTTTTTAAAATATACCGAGCTTAAGACCGATGCGCAGGAAGAGATTGATGACGCGAAGGTTAAGCTTAACGATGCCAAGGACGAGATAGCAGAGAACGAGCAGAAGATTGCGGATGCCGAGCACGATATTCTTGAGGGCGAAAGCAAGATTTCCGATGGCTATTCGAAGCTTGAAGATTCAAGGGATGAGCTTGAGTCCATGAAGGCATTCATGCCGCCTGCAATGTATGAGGCTTCCGTTAAGGAGCTCGACGATGCCGAGGCCGAACTTAAGGACAAGGAGAGAGAAATCGAAGACGCCAAGGCCGACATAGCCGAAGCGCAGGTTAAGATAGACGATGCCAAGAAAGAAGTGGCTGAGCACGAAGAAGAGCTTAAGGACGCTGAGGAGAAGCTTGCGGACCTTGACGAGCCCGATACATACGTGCTTACAAGAACTGCCAATATCGGTTACGCATGCTTTGAGAACGACTCTGCAATTGTAGAGGGTATCGGTAATGTATTTCCTGTGTTCTTTTTCCTCGTGGCGGCGCTTGTGTGTATGACTACCATGAACCGAATGGTAGAGGAGAAGCGTACCGAAGTGGGTACCATGAAGGCGCTCGGATACAGTGAAGCGGCTATTATGGGTAAGTATCTGATTTACTCGGGCAGCGCGGCAATTATCGGTTGCGTGGGCGGATTCCTGCTCGGGTCGTGGATGTTCCCTAAAATTATCTGGAATGTGTACGGTATCATGTATAGCATGCCTGATATCGTGTATGTATATGATGCGGTGCTTGCGACGATTTCGGTCGTTGTGTCGGTACTGTGCTCCATGGGTGCGACTTACTATACGCTTAACAAAGAGTTTAAGAGCAACGCGGCGGATTTGATTAGGCCCAAGGCTCCTACCAACGGTAAGCGTGTGTTCCTTGAGAAGATTGGATTTATCTGGAAGAGACTTAAGTTCACCAGTAAGGTTTCTGTTCGAAACGTGTTCAGATACAGGAAGCGTTTCTGGATGATGGTGCTTGGTGTCGGCGGCTGTTACGGACTTTTGATTACAGGCTTTGGCATTAAAGACTCTGTTGCAGATGTGTGTGACTGTCAGTTTGAGATTATCCAGAAGTATGATATAACGGTTTCTTTTGACGACGGGCTGGCACTGGACGAGAGAGAAGAGTTTGAGCGGGAAGTCAGAGAACACGGCGAGTTTGCTTATGCTGAGACGAAGACTGTTGATGTGAATGC
>JAFYDI010000014.1 GCA_017544835.1 Lachnospiraceae bacterium
AGGTTGCGGTGCGCTTAATTACGGTCACAACAACGACGAGATCAAGGGTGCGGTAATCGACTACCTTATGCAGGACAATATCACTCACGCAATGGATATGTATACCGCGGCCAAGGCTGAGTTTATCGAGACTTTCAAGACACAGATTCTTGATAAGAGAGATTTGCAGTATCGCATCATGTTCTGCGGCTCTACCGGTACCAATGCTGTTGAAGCAGCTTTGAAACTTTGCCGTAAGAACAAGAAACGCTCCAATATCGTTGCTTTCATGGGTGCATTCCATGGAATGACTCTCGGAAGCCTTGCGCTTACCACAGATCGCACCAGCCGTGACGGCGCAGGTGTATCACTTGACAATGTTACGTTTATCCCTTACGAGAGCGGCTTCCATACTAAGCTTGATTCTCTTGATTATCTTGAGACCATTCTTCTTGACGACCACTCGGGTGTTGAGAAGCCGGCAGCAGTAATACTTGAAACCGTTCAGGCAGAAGGCGGTATTTATGTTGCAAGCGTTGAATGGCTTCAGAGACTTGAAAAGATTTGCCATGACAACGACATTCTTCTTGTAGTGGATGATATCCAGGTAGGTTGCTCGAGAACAGGCACTTTCTTTTCCTTCGAGCGCGCAGGTATCAAGCCTGATATGGTAACTCTCAGTAAGTCCATCGGCGGCTACGGCTTCCCTATGTCACTCCTTCTTATCAAGGATGAACTCGATATCTGGAAACCTGCTGAGCACAACGGAACCTTCCGCGGCAACCAGGTTGCTTTTGTCGCTGCCAAGAAAGCGGTTGAATACAACGTTAACCACGATTTAAACGCAGACGTACGCAGAAAAGGCGAGATTGTTAAAGATTTTGTGGAGAAGAACATTTTGACACTGTCTTCTGACATTTCTCTTCGCGGCATCGGTCTTATCTGGGGCATCGACTTTGGCAAAATGGCAGACGGCGGCGAGATCGCTCATAAGATTGCGGACAAGTGCTTTGCAAAGAAAATGATTATCGAGCGTGCCGGCCGCGGCGACTCGGTTGTTAAGATTCTTCCTCCTCTTACCATTTCCGATGAGGAGCTTAAGAAAGGCCTTAATATTATTCTTGAGGCGACAAAGGAAGTACTTGGAAAGTAGATTTGGTTATGAAGTTAAGAGATTTGATTCCCTGCGATTATGATACGGAGATAGACAATATCACCGATGATTCGAGACAGGCGCGGGAGAAGACTTTATTTGTATGTATTAAGGGCCTTACGGTTGATGGTCACAAATATGCGGCCAAGGCTGTAGAGAATGGCGCGGCGGCTATTATTTGCGAGCATACGGTTGAGGGTATTGATGTTCCGCAGATTGTGGTGGATTGCCCCGACAGAGTGTTCAATGAAGTTCTCAACAAGTTATACGGAGAGCCCTTAAGTAAGCTTAAAATGATTGGCGTTACCGGTACCGACGGTAAGACTACCACAGCCGATATTATGTATCAGATTTTGAACGGTCTGTCACATAAGACCGGTTACATCGGCACCAACGGAATTTTGTCTGATGGATATGAGCAGGACAATGAATACACGACTCCGTTGCCGGTAGACCTGTTCAAGGCGCTTGACGGATTTGCTTCGGTAGGTTGCGAATATGTGTCTATGGAGGCTTCGGGTGAGAGACTCGGTACGGATAAGATGAAGGGTGTTTCTTTTGACGCTTCAATCTTTACGAATCTTACACGAGATGCGCTTGATATCTTCAAGACCATGGACAATTACTGTGCGGCGAAGGCTCGCTTAATGTCTTATACGAAACCTTCGGGCATATGTGTTATCAATAAGGACGATAAGTATGCGCAGGCGTTTATCGATGCGGCTGCGGCACCCGTAGTAACTTACGGTGTGAATGATACTTCGGCGGACGTGTATGCAACGGATATAGTGATTAAGTATCGTGATTTGTCGTTTGTTATGAACGGAAAGTTCGGAAGGCATGAGATTAAGTGTGAGCTTTCGGGTATATTCAATGTCTACAATCTGATGGCGGCCATTGTGGCCTTAAATCACTTCGGATTTTCTGTGGAGACATTGGTGGAAGCGGTTGGAAGACTTAAACCGGTTGAGGCGCGTCAGATGGTTATAGATTTCGGGCAGCCTTTCAGAGTAATTGTTGATTATGCGCACACTGCCAATGCAGTTAAGAATCTTATGGACTATATCAAATCTACTTTGACTGACGGATATCTGCGTGTGGTTGTGGGTGCCGGCGGCTCAAGAGATTTGTACAGACGTACGGATATGGCGGAGTATTGTACATCCACTGCGGACTACAATTATTTCACTATAGAGGATGCGCGTTTTGAAGATCCTCAGATGCTTGTGGATACGATGGTGTCAACTGTTCCCGAGGCGACCAATTACGAGCTTATAGTGGATCGCGATGAGGCCATTACCAAGGCTATTCATGATTGCAAGCCCGGTGATGCGGTGCTGATTCTTGGTAAGGGTGCCGAGGCATACATGATGACCAACGGTGTGCAGGTACCGAGGCTTAACGATATCGACAGAGCAGAGTTGGTACTTAAGGAGATGGGATACGATAAATAATGACGGAGAAGGCATCATAGTGTGAAAACACTAGTGATGCCTTTAATATACTCATAAATATATGAACTTCTATACTTCAGAGAGGCCTCGGAGGGGCAAGATATTTATGAGAAAAAGCAAACATTTGTTCTAAATGTTGTAGACAACCGATGCTTCGAATGATATACTGAAACGGATAAGTTCGGGGGAGACTTCGAAAGCAGAATACTTAATTCAGGAGATTATGTTATGGATAATACACCTATTGTTAAATCGATTTATACTGCCGACCCGGCACCGATGGTATCGGGAGATACTTTGTATCTTTATACCACCCATGATGAGGATGAACTCATTAATGATTTCTACACAATGTTTGACTGGAGATGCTTTTCTACCAAGGATATGGAGCATTGGACCGACCACGGAAAGATTTTTTCCCTTGATGACATTGAGTGGGCGGATGCAAGGGCCTGGGCACCTCAGTGCGTAGAGAGAAACGGCAAGTTTTATTTGTACTGTCCTGTACATAAGATTGACGGAGGTATGGCTATTTCAGTAGGCGTTTCGGACTCGCCTGTGGGACCTTTTAAGGATTTGGGATATCCGCTGGTTGATGAGGGAGACTGGAATGATATAGACCCTACCGTTTTTATTGATGATGACGGACAGGCATATCTGTATTTTGGTAACCCCGAGCTTAGATATGTGAAGCTTAATGAGGACATGGTTTCTTTTGATGAGACAGTCGGAATTGTGAAGGTTCCCATGACTGTAGAGTCTTTCGGTAAGGGTGGCCATATGACCGGCAC
>JAFYDI010000015.1 GCA_017544835.1 Lachnospiraceae bacterium
AGCTCCTCCACGCTCATATTGTCGAACTTGGACAGGTACAGGTGGTTTGCGCCGATCTCCAGGGAACGGATGCCCTTCAGCAGAGCCTCCTCCAGGTTGGCGCCGATGCCCATAACCTCGCCGGTAGCCTTCATCTGGGTGTTGAGCGAAGGGTTCGCATCCTTAAACTTGTCAAAGGGGAATCTCGGCATCTTCGTAATCACGTAGTCAAGCGCGGGCTCAAAGCATGCGGGTGTATTGGCAAGTCTGATTTCGGGAAGAGTAAGTCCCACCACAATCTTAGCCGAAACTCTCGCAATGGGGTAACCGCTGGCCTTCGACGCAAGTGCGGAGGAGCGTGATACTCGGGGGTTAACCTCGATTACGTAATAGTCCTTCGACTTAGGGTCGAGCGCGAACTGAACGTTACAGCCGCCCTCAATCTCCAGGCGACGAATAATCTTTAAAGCGCTGTCACGAAGCATCTGGTAGTCTCTGTTGGTAAGAGTAAGCGACGGGCACACTACCACCGAGTCGCCGGTATGAATACCTACAGGGTCGATGTTCTCCATGTTGCAGACTACGATAGCGTTGTCGTCGGCATCGCGGATTACTTCGTACTCGATTTCTTTGTACCCCTTGACGCTCTTTTCGATTAACGCTTCACTTACGGGGGACAAAGAAAGCGCGTTCTTAAGTATCACCTCGTACTCTTCCATGTTGTAAGCGAAGCCGCCGCCGGTACCGCCCAAGGTAAAAGCAGGACGCACAACAAGAGGAAATCCTATGTCTTCCGCCGCCTTCATGCCCTCTTCCATAGTTCTTACTATCTCGGAGTTGATGACGGGCTCGCCGATTTCTTCGCACATATTCTTAAAGAGCTCGCGATCTTCCGAAAGCTCTATACTTGACTTCTTGGTACCAAGGAGTATGCAGCCGCATTCTTTCAACACGCCTTCGTTAACAAGCTCCATGGTAAGGTTAAGACCTGTCTGATCTCCGAGTCCCGCAAGAAGTGCATCGGGGCGCTCGCGTCTTATAATCTTGGCAAGATATTCTACATTAAGGGGCTCCATGTATACCTTGTCGGCGATGGAGCTGTCGGTCATGATGGTAGCGGGGTTAGAGTTACAGAGTACTACTTCGTAGCCCTCTTCCTTGAGTGCCAGACACCCCTGAGTGCCTGCGTAGTCAAATTCCGCCGCCTGCCCGATTACGATGGGGCCCGAGCCGATTACAAGTATTTTCTTAATATCCGTTCGCTTAGGCATTCTTGGCATCCTCCATGTTCTTTATAAATTTGTCAAAGAGGTATCTGCTGTCGTTGGGACCGGGCTTGCTCTCGGGATGGTACTGCACGCCGAAAACCTTGTCCTTCTCGCACTCAACGCCCTCGATTGTGTTATCAAGAAGATTCATGTGCGTTGCCGTAAGGTCGGTCTTTAAAAGGCTTTCCTCATCAACCGCATAAGAATGGTTCTGGGAAGTTATCTCAATCTTGCCGGTTTCAAGATTCTTAACCGGGTGGTTGCCGCCTCTGTGGCCAAACTTAAGCTTGTAAGTCTTCGCACCGTAGGCAAGAGATATAATCTGGTGTCCGAGGCAGATTCCGAAAATCGGGTACTTGCCGCGAAGCTCCCTGATGGTCTCTATGGTCTCCCGCGCATCCGTCGGGTCGCCGGGACCGTTAGACACAAAGATTCCGTCCGGGTGTAAAGAGACAATATCCGCAGCACTCATATTGTAGGGTACCACGGTAACACTGACACCGAGACGGTTTAAGCAATTTACTATATTCATTTTCATGCCGCAGTCGATGGCCACCACACGATACTTGGTGTTCTCTGCGGGACAAATCTCCCTTTTGGTGCGGGAAGCACGTGTGATTGCATCCCTGCGATAAGTAAATTCATTAAGACGTTTCATGCACTCTTCTTTTGGTGTGGAAACGTCTGTAAGCAATGATTTAAGGCTTCCTTTTTCCCTTATAATTCGGGTAAGTGCCCTTGTATCTACTCCCATGAGTCCGCTGATATCATAGCGTTTCATGGTCTCTTCCAAAGGTTCGGTACACTCGCAGTGATTGGGGGACTCGCTGTAATCCCTGACTATCATTGCATTCATGCCGGGGCGCTTGGACTCAAAGTCCGCGTCGTTAATTCCGTAATTGCCGATGGAGGGGAAGGTCATTACCACCGCCTGATCCGTGTAAGAAGGGTCCGACAGAATCTCCTGGTAACCTACCATCGAAGTATTAAACACAAGCTCCGAAAGCTTATCCTCGGTAGCGCCAAAAGAAAGTCCCTCGAACACGCTGCCGTCTTCCAGCACAAGTTTTTTACGTAGTCTCTCTGCCATTTATAACTCCTTAAGCCTTTGCATTGCGCGTATTGTATCGTTCTTATCACCGAAAGCGGTAAGTCTAAAGTATCCTTCGCCACACTTTCCGAAGCCTTCGCCCGGAGTGCCGACTACGTTAGCTTTGTTAAGAAGCAGGTCGAAGAACTCCCAGCTGCCCATTTCGCCCGGCACTTTAAGCCAGATGTAAGGCGCGTTGACTCCTCCGAATACCTTATAGCCCATTTCGGTGAGCGCGTTTCTTATAAGTGTAGCATTATCCATGTATTCTTGCACCTGTTTTTGTACAGCTTTCATTCCGTCAAGGCTGTAAACCGCTTCGCCGGCCCTCTGCACGATGTACGGAGCACCGTTATACTTGGTGGCGTGGCGCCTTGCCCAGAGTGCATTAAGGGACACTCCTTCTTTGGCCAAAGCCTTGGACACTACCGCATAGCCAAGTCTCAAGCCCGTGAAGCCTGCATTCTTGGAAAAAGAATGAAGCTCGACAGCCACTTCTCTCGCGCCTTCGCACTCATAAATCGAATGAGGGATGTCTGCTTCGGTGATGTAGGCTTCGTATGCTGCGTCATATATGATTACAGAGTCGTTCTTTCGTGCATAATCGACGAACTTCTGTAAGTTTTCTTTGGTAATCACTGCACCGGTAGGGTTGTTGGGGAAGCAAAGATACAGAATATCAACCTTCTCCGCAGGAAGCTCCGGCACAAAGTCGTTCTCCTTGGTGCAGGGCATGTAGACAATCTTTCTGCCTGCCATAACGTTTGTGTCCGCGTATACGGGGTAAACGGGGTCGGTCACCGCCACAACGTTATCTTTATCAAAGATTTCCTGAATGTTACCGCAGTCGCTCTTGGCGCCGTCCGATACGAAGATTTCGTCGGGGCTTATGTCACAGCCTCGGCGTCTGTAATCAACGTCGGCTATGGCATTACGTAAGAACTCGTAGCCTCGGTCGGGGGCGTAGCCTCTGAAGGTTTCTTTGCGCCCCATTTCGAACACGGCCTTTTCAAGCGCCTCCATAATGGGCGTCGCAAGAGGCTTTGTCACGTCGCCTATGCCAAGACGTATGATTTCTTTGTCCGGGTGCTCGGCGCTGTACTTTTTAACGCGCGCAGCAATCTCGGAGAAAAGATAATTCTCAGATAAATTCAGATAGTCTTTGTTGATTTTCATGCCCATACTCCTTTATACGTCAAATAGGCCTGTAAACACCTCGCGTGCCGGGCCTGTCATATATACGTGATTGTCAGCTTTGTTCCAATTTATCTTTAAGTCGCCGCCGCGCACGTGAACCGTCACCTCTCTGTCGGTTCTTCCCGTAAGCACGCCCGCAACACAAGTCGCACAGCATCCCGTGCCGCAAGCAAGCGTCTCGCCGGTTCCTCTCTCCCAAACGCGCATGTTAACGTTATTGCGGTCGATAACCTCCACAAACTCCGTATTAACCCTTGCCGGAAAAAGAACATGATTCTCAAACTCGGGTCCGTAGGCTTCAATGGGCATCTCAGACAGTTTGCCTTTGTAACCTTTCACCGAGTCCATGAATATTACAGCGTGAGGGTTACCCATGGAAACACCGGTGAACTTAGCCTCAAGAGCCTTTGTGCAAATCGGTACCTTAACCGCGGTATCTCTTACCTCTCCCGGGATTCGGAGCGGAATCTCTTCGGGCTTAAGAATCGGCTCGCCCATATCTACGGAGATTTCGACTGCCTTGCCATTCTCTGTTGTAACCGTAATATACTTAACGGCGCCCATGCTCTCTATTGTAAACTTTTCACCGCTTGCATAGCCTCTGTCATACACAAGCTTGGCCACGCATCTGATGCCGTTACCGCACATTTCTCCGCGAGACCCGTCGGCGTTGTACATTTCCATCTCAAAGTCGGCGATATCAGACTTATTGACGAAAATGAGTCCGTCGCCGCCGACACCGAAATGTCTGTCGCTTATCCTTCTTGCAAGTTCACTTTTGTCATGGATATAAGGCTGTCCGTCTACGCAGTCCACATACACGTAGTCGTTGCCGCAGCCTTCCATTTTGGTAAATTCAAGTTTCATTTTAACTCTCCGAGGGTATAAGAAAGGGCACTTCGACCATAGTCGAAGCGCCCTTGCTTCTTGTTGATAGAAATATAAGCCTACAGGTTTCTTTTGTCAAGACTCTTATGCCTTATTTTATATATCTTCTGCTGCCTTTTCTCGAGTAGTACTCATCGGGGTTAACGATGCTGCCTCCCTGTGAGCAGAATACGCTTGGGTAGGTGTCTATATCTGTCCCGAGAAGCATGCTTGAGTCAGCATTAATCCAGGAATATAAGCCTTCGAAAAAGTCTGTAAGGTCCGGTACGTGCTCGCTTTCGAAAGATTCTTTGCCGGTTTCAATTACCTGTATGGTACCTTCTTCTAAGCAGAAAACACTATAAATGTAGTCGGTCCCACCCTGACCTTCATAAAGGCTTGTTACCACCAGATAGTCTTCACTGTCAACGGTAGTCGCAAATACCTGACCGTTGCCGGTATGAGGAACGCCGAATTCTTTGACCCATATAGGTTCGGTCTTGTTGTCTCCTTCTGCGACGTCGCCGTCGTACACTTTGACTCTTCCCATAAACTGGCTGTTATCAAAGTCTACCGACTCGCTTTCTTTGAATTCGACGCTTAAAACGCGGATTGTGTCGGGCTTGCCGTCGTGAGTTATATCGAAATGACAAGTGTTAATCAGAATTTCTTTAAAGTCCTCGGGCAGCTTATAGTTTGTGCTTTGAATCAGCCAGTCGGTATCTGTTTCGCTGTCCGTATCATTTTCTTTTTCGGGTTCAGGTACTGCGAGTTCTGACGAACCGCTTATAAGTAGGAATTTATCGCCGTCTTCCACAGTGACCCCGCCGAACGGAGCGGATTTGTTTTGCTTATAGATTAGCCGGTCTTCCTGTGCCTCAAAGGTGAATGTAGCATCGTAGCCCGTAAACGCCGCATCTTCGATAAGGGTGAGCACCGAATCATCCTTGAACCATGTGCCTGAACCTATATGGCTGCTAAACAAGCCGACATAATACTGAAATGTACCGTCGTTATAAAGCGTAATGGTGAAGGCGCCGCCAAAGCCTTCTTTTTCCCAGACATAGATGTTTCCGCCCGATTCCGTTATAAAAGCCGGCACATGCTTTACTTCATAAATCTCACCAAGCTGCGCGGGATCCGATAAGTACCTCACTCCGTTATATGTAATCTTCACTATATCTCCGACTTCCGGCGTGTAAGTGTCTTCAAGGCTGCTTCGCGGAATATCAATAATGTCTGTCGATTTTACATCCGGGTCTATGTTGCTTACAACTATGCTCGCATCATATATCTGAACCACTTTTGCCATGAATGTTTCTTTTTCGACCGATGCTTCTTCGTGCAGAAGAGCTTTGGCCGCCTCATAGTCGGATGCTCCTGTCTTGTAGTATCTTACTTCGTCTTCGAATCTGACCTCTGCCCGTTGCGGTTTTTCGTATACAGTTATGAAATATTCGTCGGCAATTTCAAACTGCACCGAGTTTTCTGAAGGCAGGCCTCCCGAGGGAGCCTTACACTTTTCCCATTCAGCCGTGTCCAGATACCCGGCAACTTCGGTTCCGTCCGCAACCATAATCCTGCTTGAAGAACTGTCATGATATACTGCCTCGATATCCGTATAATCGGCGGCAATCGACACTGCATTCTTATAATTTAAAAAGGACAGGTCAGGTTCTTCGCTCTTTGCCTTGGTCAAAAAGCACACTGCTACCACCACGCACGCGACCACTGCACACACGATTACCCAGAATGCGGGCTTCTTGTAGTTAAGGACGCTCTTAACTCGTTCTTTGACACCTGCCTCGCCAAAAGCAAGGGGACAGGCCGCAACGCGCGCTCTGTTCACACTGCAGTCGAGAAGTGCCTGAGAATAAGCAGCCTTATCGGGTGCATCCATGTCGCGGATGACCTTCTCATCGCAGGCAAGCTCAATGTCACGGCACAACAGTATATATGCAACCCAGCATAAAGGATTGAACCAGTACACTGTCAGCAAAAGAAACCCCAGAGGCTTCCACCAGTGATCCTTACGGGCAAGGTGCGCCGACTCATGCCTTAACACGCTTTCAAGCGTCTCGCCGCCCATGGTAGCGGGCACATAAACTATAGGTTTGAAAACTCCGAGTATAAATGGCGAGTCGACATCGTCGCCGGCTCTTACGCCCTTCTTAATCTCAATCGAAGCGTCAACTTTTCTGCGAAGTCGCAACCAGCTTATCAAAGCATATGCAAGTAACACCGCTACTCCGACAATCCACACTATAGTTGCCACGAAAGTCACAACCTGCAACGGATTGACGCTGTCGCCCACCTGCGGAGCCATGGACTCTGAAAGCACAGGATTGATTGCGCTATCGATTACCGGCACACCCGTTTCAACCGTCGGTCTCGGCGCCATCACTATATTCATCGGCACCGGCTCATCCGTTGGTACAAGGCTTAATACACTCTCTATCGAAAACGGGCAGATAAGGCGCACAGCCACAACCGCCCACAGCAAACAGTTAACCCACTTCGGCGCTTTCTTAAGAAGCAGTCGCAAAAGAATGACCGCCGCAATAAGCCAACTCGCTGTAATACTCATATTAAGTACTTTTAAGAATACCCCGCTCATTCCTAACCCTCCTTCTTAAACGCATCTATCATCTTCTGAATCTCTTCAACTTCACTCTTCGACAATTTCTTCCTCGATGTAAAAGCCGCTATAAAAGCAGGAAGCGAACCGCTGAAAGATTCCTCAATCACCTGCTCGCTCTTGCCCGAATAATAATCGTCCCTGGCAATAAGAGATGACACAACTCCGTCAACATTCTGAAGTATTCCCTTCTCGCAGAGCTTACGAAGAACCGTGTAGGTCGTAGGCTTCTTCCACTCAAGTTCCTTCTCACATATCTTCACAAGCTCGCCCGAAGCCACCGGCTCATGCTCCCACACAATATCCGCAAACCGTTCCTGAACGGCGCCAAGTTCCATATCAGCCATGTTAATGTCTCCTTTTTGGTTTATCCTTGTAAACCACAGTTTCAGTTTATCGCGATAAACCTGACTTGTCAACAAAAAAAAGGCAGAAATCCCGCAAGATTCCTGCCTTCATATTCTGGTATTATCAAAATGCCCATTTTGAGCCAATCGATATGACCAGCAATTTTTACTCTATCTAAGCGTATCTATATACTTCCGATACCGCTCATTGTGCCCCTTAAGCGCGTCATCCTGCTCAAGGAACTTAAAGAACCCGTCAAGGTCTACCCACTTATAGTCGATGGTCTCGCCTTCCTGGAGCTTAACCGCACCCTTGTCACCGCTTACGTATGCCACGTAGCTAAAGAAAATCGAATGCGACCACTCAGAAACCGTATTACCCACGAACTCGAGCCTGTCAGCCTTAAGGCCGGTCTCCTCAAGCATCTCGCGATATGCAGCCTCCTCGGCAGTCTCGCCCGCAAGGGCACTTCCGCCGGCGCTTGCTTCCCACAAACCAGGCGCAATATCTTTGTTTAAATCTCTGCGGGTAAGAAGGAAGTCTCCGTCCTCATGGCGAATCAGCAAGTCGCACACGATATGATACTCGCCGTCCGGAATATCATGATTCTTACCCTTCTTACGCTCCCAGGTCTTACCTAAAGGTTTTAAATTTATGTCGTATAGATCCCACAGTTCCATTTCTTACCACCTATTCGGGAGTTCCACCGCTTAAATCATCGTAAAACTCCATGTCGATAATCTTAACCTTACCGTCTTCGTCGAATCTGAAATAAATGTAGAGATTACCGAGATAATCGTATCTTTCAAGTTGCGCCCCCGCAAGTCCGTGAAGCGCTCTGATACAAGGCTCTTCATTTTTCCTAACCGAATCGACTTCCCAGATTCCCCAAGGGAGCACCATGCCATAGTCGGCGCCCTTTGCAAAGCCTTCACCTGCAAGAACCCGCTCAAACTCAGCCTTAAACTCTTCGCTGCCGCCGTTCTCCTCAATATCCTTTACAGCTGCCTTATAATGTTCGGTCGCGTCATATTCAATAGTTTTGTCGCTGCCGTCACATGTAATCTTTAATGTGCAGGGCTCATCGCCGTACTTAACATGAATCGGAAATCTGTTGGAGCCGTTAGCATCTTCCGGCACACTCATCTTGCGCCAGGTTCCGTTATGATACTTAAGTACCACATACTCATCAAGCGGCATGGAATTTACGTGAGGATAATATACGAACAAAAGCTCATTATTACCGTCACCGTCATAATCCTCATATTTAAGCATTCCCGAGTCAATCGGAAGCTCATCCTCAACCGAATATATCAGGTTATCATTAAGATACAGATTTATCTTGCCCGTAATCAAATCGCCGTCTTCCACAAGGAAATCCACCGAATAGTCCACGGTGCCGTCACCATCGACGTCTCCATATTCAACTCTGGTTCCGCCTGCTTCCTCATCCTTGCCGGAAAGGTCTTCCGACGCCACAACCGACGCCTTGGTATCATCGTCTACCGAGGTAAAAGAAAAATTCTCAGAGCCGCTGCCCTTTCCCTCACCACTATCGGACGCGCTCGCAACTGTCTCAGGCGAATCGCTCACAGGTGCAGAGGCAGTACTGCCGCAAGCCGAAAGCGACACAGCCATTAATCCTGTTATAAGTGCCATAGCAATTATCTTTTTCATCGATAACGCCTCCTATCATACAACATATCATACTTAAGTGCCTAAGCACCCATTCCCTCTGTGTTCCTTAACTCTACCACTTTTTTGCGATTATTTCAAAGAACAAAAACTAAATTTTTGCCAAAGAAAAAGCCGGGGCGAAACCTCGCCCCGACCCTCTGTTTCTTTATCAGCCACCCGAAGAAGATCCGCCGCCGCTGCCGCCTGATGCCGCAGCCGCTCTGTCGCGCATCATATGCTGAAGCGCTACGAGTATGGCAACTACCGTCTCCTCGTGTTCTTTTTGATAAATATCGATACAGTACTTATCATGAATTGAGAACATCTTCTGACCGATTACCGCAATCACTCCGCCCTCTTCATCAAGAAGCTCGAAGTTAAGTCCTAAGAGGTTACCTCTTAACTGCCATCCAAGCCCCACGATATTCGTGATGTCCTTGATGATATGCATTATTTCGTTGGACAGTTCAAAAGATAATCCGTCGCTCATGGTGATGTAATGTCTCTCATGAAGCGTGAAGAACTTTCTTTCGATATGAGCAATCTGTGTGCCGTCGGCTCTGAAGACATCCGTCTTGTCATGAAGCGATATCACCTTTGACCGCGCCTGATACACCACGTTTCCTGCTGCATCCGTGATATCTATATGATGATGCAGGGAAAACACCTTGGTGCTGGTGAAAAGCGAAGTAACGGGTCTTCCATACATTTCTGCATTGAAAACGTTAACGTCTTCGCCCTCTTCTCTGTATCTTTGTACTTTAGAAAAAACTCCCATATATACCCTCCTTTGTGGTCGTTTCAACTTATGATGCTATTATAGCGTAAGAACTTGCGAGAATATAGTATTACAGCGGAAAAATATGCGCAGATATTTTTCTGTGGCGGTGCAATTGGTGGGGTAGGTGTCTATGTACATTTTTATGGACACTTGATATGCTATTTTATAGTAGAAGGTACTTATAGGAGGGCAAAATGAGTAAATATAGCAGTCTGGATGGTTTATTTGATGATTGGAAGAAGGAATGCAGCGCTCCATTCATACCTGACGGTTTTTTAGGTGACAGTGAGGGGCCGGTAGAGATTCTTTTTATAGCGAAGGAGTCTCACCACAAAGAATTCGACTCTTTAGATGACAATAAGGAGCCGGCTAATGAGACTGATAAAAAAGACAAAGAAGAGCCCGAATTTTGGCTTAAAAAGCAGGTTGCTAAATGGTGCAGCGAATACGTAGCAGAGAT
Organism: Lachnospiraceae bacterium; assembly: GCA_017544835.1. Classification (GTDB taxonomy): domain Bacteria; phylum Bacillota; class Clostridia; order Lachnospirales; family Lachnospiraceae; genus UBA1258. The sequence goes on from JAFYDI010000015.1 coordinate 10,306, forward strand.
TGAGTTAGACAAGTTTGAAGCCGTTAAAGGTCATTCCTGTGGCTGTACACGGTTCGAAAAGACTATCGGCACCAAATTTATAAAGTGCATGCTAAGATGCTATATGTTGGCTAAGGCGGTACAAAAGGTCAACATCAGCGTTTTGGAAAACTGCGCCTTTATCAATCTTAACAAGCATGGCGGTGGTCGTAAGTGTGATGATGAGCGACTTAAAAAAATTGCATTATCGGAGCAGAAACTGATTAAGAAGGAAATAGATATAATCAACCCCAAAACCATAATCTTGCTGGGCGAGGTTGACAGCGAGACTAAGAAAATAATCACCGATACCGGTCACGAAGTAAAAGTCTTTCAGTATCATCCTTCGGCACGTCGCTCGGTTTCTTCAGGGAAATTCATCGAATAGTGTCGGCTTTGCGTAATTTCGATTGATTGCTACGATTTGAAAGGAGTATGTAAATGGCTGTAAGACCCGCATGGAGCATTAAAGATCATAAAATCATCCGACAGGATTTTGAATTTGCTTGGAACAGCGGACTTAACATTAAGCAGAAGCAAAAGAATGTGGACGCATTACACGAATCCATACGGAATAAAACAGGTGAAAGTGCCCTCGAAGTTTCTTCCAAAGGAAGAGTACCGCTTGGTGTTTCTTTAAGCGCGTTTAATCTTGAATACCATGGCTTTAAGGTAGAAAATGTGTTTCAGGCATCCAAAAGTTTTGCCGAGATCGGTCCCAACCGCGGGATTCTCGGGGCTACTCCTGGGGAAGCCAAGGCTTACGCTAACCGTGTTCATTCTTTTGCCTTAAAGGCATTCGTGCTGGATGAGGTGGAGTGGCCTTTGGAGCCCAAGACTGCTTTTTACGATTACCTGTATGTGTCCGCCGTTTATGCCAAATACGGGGAAGCCTTGGATGTTTCGGAGTATTCGTGGTACACGGATATAGAGTTTAACCCGCAGAAGTCAATAAACTGCCAGGCGCGGGCTTTGGCTGTTTATAAGCTTTTGCAGGCTGAAGGCGATTTCGGTGTTCTGTCCGATAAGGATAAATGGATGGAATTTCACAAGGCCACAGTCTTGGGATAAATTGATTGTGAGCCAAGCCTGCGCGGCTGATTCTTAGGAGGTTTAGATGTCTGTTTACGTAATGGGTGATATTCATGGCGAGTACGATATGTTCCTTAAGATGCTTGATAAGCTGTCTTTTAAGGATTCAGACGAGCTCTATCTAATCGGCGATGTGGTAGACAGAGGCCCTCATCCCATAAAAGTTCTTCAGAAAATAATGGAAATGCCCAATGTAATACCGATTGTCGGCAACCACGAGCTTATGGCGCTTGAAGGGCTTAAATTTCTCAACAGCGAAATCACGGAAGAATCAATTGCATCCATAGAATCCGAGACGCTTGACAATCTGCTCTTATGGCAACTACACAACGGCGGCGATGCCACCGTCAGGGAGTTTAGGACACTTAATGCCGAAGAACGTGAAGAGATTCTTGATTTCTTACTTGAGTTCTCGATGTATGAAGAAGTATCTGTCGGTGGCAGTGAATACCTGCTCGTTCACGGCGGTTTAGGCAATTATTCGCCGGATAAGGCCATTGACGACTATTCGCTCAAAGACCTTGTATGGACTCATGCCGACTACGATACTCAACACTTTAAAGACACTATCGTAGTAACAGGTCACACTCCCACTCAGCTTATCCAGGATAACGACAAACCCGGATTCATATACCGTAAGAACAATCACATAGCCATCGACTGCGGCGCCTGCTTCGACGGCGGCCGCCTGGCAGCGATTCGCTTGGATGACGGTGAGGAGTTCTATGTGGAACGCGAGGTGGGGATTGAATAATCCTCGAATCCCGAAATCCTAGTAGAAATGGCGTTTGGGGCGTACAATGACTAAAAGCAGAAAATGTTGGTGTTTTAGTCATCGCTTCGTTTCATTTATGTGCGATTGTTTATTGCGAACGTACGATATGGGTGATTTATGAGGCGCAGAAAGCTCTGACAATTCTTGTTATGTAAACTGTGCAAAAGAAAAACGATGACTAAGAATCACAGAAACGGCTTTTTTAGTCATTGGTGCCTGTTTTGAAGGGGGACAAATGAGAATAAACGGTACAGTAAAGAGGAAGAATTCGCAGATTGATGCGATACGTGCCATCACGTAACAGGTATCGCGGTTTACATACGAGCATGAAGTCGAATCCGGCCTGTTATTTTATTCACCCGACGATAGAACTGTCGGGTGATATTTTGTCTATTCTTGCAAGACTCGTAGCTTTCGCGAGTCGCACCCGCTTGCGCGGATTCTCCCCAGTTTACGAGATTAAAAAATGAGATATCCGTTTAGGATATCTCATTTTCTAGAGCGCGAGACGGGGATCGAACCCGCGGCCCCCACCTTGGCAAGGTGGTGCTCCACCGCTGAGCCACTCGCGCATGTTACGTGTTCCGCAACAAAACATATATTACATAAAACCCCTGCTTTTGTCAAGACGATTTTTGAA
>JAFYDI010000016.1 GCA_017544835.1 Lachnospiraceae bacterium
GTAGGGCAGCTTATAGGAAATCTCAAAGGCCCCGTAGGTTCTTCACTTCTTAATATAGGGTGTCCTGAGTTCATTGTAATGATAGTGTGTAACGTTGTTATACAGTCGTTTTCTTTTATCTTCCAGATGCTGGGATTCGTATTCGGTGTAACCCTGGTCTTCGGACTGTTGGAGGAAGCAGGCGTCATGGCCAGGATATCCTATGTGTTTGATAACACTATGGGCAAGCTCGGACTTCAGGGAAAATCAGTAATGCCGTTCCTCGTATCCTTCGGATGTACCATGGGCGGTGCTGCCGGAACAAGAGTCATCGATAACTGGGGACAGAAAGTATTAACCGTCGCACTTGCATGGGCAGTACCCTGCGGAGCCGCATGGAGCGTAGTTCCGATGCTTGCCACTGTTTTCTTCGGCCCGGGTGCCGTGCTTGTCATAATCGTTATCTTACTTACGATGATCCTTCATATGTGGCTTACTGCGAAGGTGTTCGGAAGGGGACTTGTTAAACAGGAAGACAGATACGGAATGATCATGGAGCTTCCTCCTTATCACAAACCCAAGTGGGGAGCGCTTTTCCGTTACGTATTCGGAAGAACCAAGGATACATTCTTCCGCGTTACCAAAGTGGTAATTCTTGTATGCTTTATTTTCTGGCTTCTGAGCTACAGCTTTGTACCCGGAGGAGAATCGATCCTCTACAAGATCGGAATTGCGATCGAGCCTGTTACCAAACTCTTCGGACTTAACTGGCAGCTCTTCATGGCCTTTGTTGCATCATCCATCGGAAAAGAAGGAGCTCTCGGCGTTATCTCCGCACTCTTTACCGGCGGCGACTTCTCGGGCGCATTCTTTGATGCAATGAGCGGAGGCGGTGCGGCTTCGAACTTAAGCGAGATACTTCTTGCAAATGTATCAAAGCCCGAAGCACTTGCGTTTATTTTTGCAATAACATTTAACATGCCCTGTATCGTTGCTCTTGCGGCAACATATCAGGAAGTACATTCCGTAAAGTGGACCGCAAGAATCGCGGTATACTACACCATAGTTGCACTTCTCCTTTCAGCTCTTGTCTACCACATCGGAATGCTCATATGGTAAAATAGTTACATGGATAAACTATTGGAATTATTGAAAGATGGTCACGTGCGGACCATCTTTCAACTATCTGAAGAATTAAATACAACGGTTCCCGACGTGGAGCGTAAGCTTGAATACATGGAGCACATGGGCATCATCCGCAAAGTGAAGATGAATAATCCCTCCTGCTCCGGATGCAGTGGCTGTTCATCAAACGGCGCCTCAGTCTCCTGCCCCAGCTGCATGCCCAACGCATCCCTCATCAATATGGGAACTATGTGGGAAGTAGTAAATAAATAAAAAAACGGTTCTTTCGAACCGTTTTTTTATTTAATAAAGTCTATCAGTGAACTTCTTCAAGAGATTTCAATTTATCATTAATTGCCATGGAGACAAATTGGTTAATTGTGATTCCTTCGCTCGCGGCTTGAAGAGCTACTTGTTTATGCTGTTCGGGTTTGATTCTGACATTAAAGGAGCCTTTGTATTCTCTTTCAGGATTTTTATTTGCCTTTTTGCAATAGTCCAGGTAATTGTCTATTGCGTTGTGGAATGCCTTGGTTAATTCCTTGACTGACTCGCCATGAAAATTAATGGAATCAATTAAGCCGATAACTTGTCCGACAAAAATGTTATCGTCTTTATCAAATTCTATTTTAGCGTGATAGCCTTTGTATTCCATCAAAGAATCGATCATTTTATCTCACCCAATTCCTGTAGAAACTCTATTACTTTTTTGATTTGGTATCTGTACAACTCATGACCCGGATGTGGTCCGTCAAATTGTATGATTCGTTTTGATTTGTTGTGAAGATATCCTATTCCTGATCCTCTTCCGCCTTCAAATTTGGTGCATCCGCATTTGGACATTAAAGCATCCAGTTCTCGAACAGTAAAGTTAGTCGGCATCGGCTTGCTCAAGAGCTTTCTTACAAGTTCATCTTTTTTGGGCATTCCAAACTCCTTGTAACTACTTTTCAGTTACATTTTATCAATTCATTTTTTTAATGTCAAATTCTTCCAAGTTGTGATTCCATCTGTACTTTATAAGCAATAAGACGGAGTACATAATCGGGCATTACTCTGTCTCCCTTTTCCCATTGCTGCATGGTTCTGGTGGGGATCCCAAGCCAGTTGCAAAATTCTGTGACAGACATTCCGGTTACATTTCTGATGGATTTGATTAAATACGCGGTTGGATTATTGTCCCAGCTTGCCTTGCTTTCTGTTTCAATGTGAAGATTCAATCCTTCAATTTGATAATCAACTGTATTCATAAATATACCTCACCAAAGTGCCCAATGAGCGCCAACTGATAATTATACTAACCGCTCATTGAGCACTTGTCAACCTTACTATTATCACCATTGTTGTGTTATATGTGTTACGATATACCTGTGTAGGGCAAACAGGAGGAAATGTATATGACTATTCAGGAAAGAGCCGAGAAGGCTGTATATTTAAAAAATAAGGGCGGATACAACTGTGCGCAGGCTGTTACCGCGGTACTTTCAGACCAGTCCGGACTTACAGAGGAGCAACTGAAGAATCTTACCGCCGGATTTCGCGGAGGCATGGGTAATCTGGAAGCTACCTGCGGAGCACTTCTCGGTGCCGGTATGATAGCAGGACTTAAGTCAGAAGGCGAGGGCACCATTATGATGACTAAAGCCATGATCGAGAAGTTTAAGGAAAGATGCTCTGCGACTAAATGCGCCGATCTTAAGACTATTAAAGACGGAAAGCCTGTATGCCCCTGCGAAGATTGCGTAAGAAATGCCGTCTTAATCTACGGCGAAGTAATGGGACTCGAATAAATGAAGAGTTCATAACCATAATCTTCACCGTTGTTACGGTAATGAATGTTAAAGAAAAAAGGTGACAGGACTTCTGTCACCTTTACTCATTTTATCAAGAGAAAAATCACTCGCTCATATACTATATAGTTACGATATCGCAGAAAGGATAAGGGCATGGAAAATCTTCAGCTTCTCATAGGTGCTCTCGAGTACATCGAAGACAATCTCACAGAGCCTATCAAAACAGAGAATATAGCTGACCATCTCTATTGCTCCAAGTCCAC
>JAFYDI010000017.1 GCA_017544835.1 Lachnospiraceae bacterium
AGAGGGCAGGCTACAAGAAGGCCGCAAAGTACGCCAAGATGTCGCCTTCGGACTTAAACAGATATACGGCCAATCCCGAATACTGGCGCATGGACGAAATCCTTCGCGACAGAAAGAGTGTCAACGGACATGCGGGATACGGCAGGAGCGATGAAGAGATTAAGATGATATCCCAGCCTCCGGTAAGGGCTTACAAGAGAAGCGAAGAAGACTAGCCGGAAGCCGGTCGCATTAAGTTATAATTTGTATTTCATAATTTTTAAATAAATAAGACACAATTCCGTCACAATTGAGATTTACAATCAGCTCAAAGAATTGAAAAAGGAGGTACTTTTCAATGGATGAGCAGAATTTTAACAATAACGGAAACGGTTCATTCTTCGACAATAACGAACACGAAGAGAACCACAACAACAATAGTACAAACACCGAATACGGAGCAGGCACCTGGCACGAGGCCGAACCGGCTTACAGTCAAAAGCCCGAGTACGGTTATACCTGGCAGGAACCCGTAAGAACGGTTGAAACCGCACAGGATACCACATCCGGCAAGAAAAAGGTTAAAGCCGCGAAGGATAAGAAGAAATCACACTTCTTCCCGAAGCTTTGCGCCGCAATGGCATTCGGACTTGCATTCGGCGCTTGCGCTGCAGGTTCTTTTTACGCAATCAACAAGTATGTGATTAAGGAAGCTCCCGCAGCTATCGAGACCAACACCAATACCGACGTGGAAGAGCTTCAGAAGAGCGTTGCTGAACTTCAGTCGGCTCTTGCATCAAGTGATAAGAGCACAGCCGTAATTAATACCGCCGCTGTTTCTGATGTTACTAGCGTAGTAGACAAGGTAATGCCTTCGATGGTAGCCATTACCAATAAAGGCGAGTATTCCGTAAGCGACTGGTTCGGCAGAAGATATACTCAGGACACGGAATCTTACGGCTCCGGTATCATAATCGGAGAGAGCGACACAGAGTACTTTATCGCTACCAACAATCATGTTATAGAGGACAATAAATCACTTTCCGTTCTTTTTGTAGACGAAACCACTGCAGAGGCTTATGTTAAGGGCTATGATTCCAGCATGGACATTTCCGTTATAGCAGTGTCCAAGGACAGCCTTTCCGCAGAGACCAAGGCAGCCATCAAGGTTGCAACTCTCGGTGATTCCGATAGCCTTAAGATTGGTGAGGCAGCAATCGCAATCGGTAATGCGCTCGGCTACGGCCAGTCTGTTACCACAGGCGTTGTAAGCGCTCTCGGACGTGAGATTACAATCGACGGCACCACTTATTCGAACCTTATTCAGACAAGTGCAGCCATTAACCCCGGTAACTCCGGCGGCGCGCTCCTTAACATTTACGGTGAGGTAGTGGGCATTAACTCCTCAAAAGCAGGCGATTCCCAGATTGATAACATGGGATTTGCAATTCCGATAAGTTCTGTTAAGGATATTCTTAAAGAGTTTTCCGACAGAGAGACCCGTAACAAGGTTGATTCCGACAGCAAGGGATATCTTGGCATAGGCGGTAACGACAGCTACGATGTTACAATGCTTGGCTATCCCGCAGGCGTATACGTAAGCAAGGTTTACGAAGGTTCACCCGCTGAGGCCGCAGGTCTTTACATGGGCGATGTTATTACAAAGGTTGAAGGCCAGTCGGTTAAGACCATCTCCGAACTTTCGGGATTCCTCGATTATTACAAGGCCGGCGAGACCGTAACGTTGACCGTCACCAGAAACGTAAACGGCGAGCTTAAGGAGCTGACCATAGACGTAACACTCGGCGATAAGAATGCAATCACCGAAAGCCAAAATAATTAAGATTGTCTTAGAGCATCACCTGATGGGTGGTGCTCTTTTTTTTGCTGTGTTATAATCTTAACCAGGGTCACAGGACCTAAAAACCGTATTGGAGATATTATGAGCAAATTATCCATTGTGGTGCCCGTATATTACAGCGCGGACACGCTTCAGATGTTATATGACGATATGAAAGAAAAAATCCTTGATAAAATCGGGGACTATGAAATAGTATTTGTGGACGACGGCTCCGGCGATAATTCCTATGAAGTCATGGAATCCATAAAGGCACAGGATAAGAACGTTGTGCTTGTGAAATTATCAAGAAACTTCGGAGAGCATGCGGCACTTCTTGCGGGATTAAGTGTATGTACAGGCGACTGTGCGGTTACCAAGCAGGCGGATCTTCAGGAAGATTCCACGCTGATACTTGAAATGTATGAAAGCTGGAAGAAAGGCAATAAAGTCGTGCTTGCAATCAGACGCTCAAGAGATGAGAATGCTTTAAAGGTATTTATGGCCAATCGTTATTATGGTCTGGTGCGTAAGTTTGTTAACCCCAATATGCCTACCGGCGGGTGCGACTGCTACCTAATCGACAGAAAGGTGATAGAGGTACTTGAACTCCTTGATGAGAAGAATTCCTCGCTTACACTTCAGGTTATGTGGGCCGGATTTAAGACCGACATGGTTTATTTTGACAGAAAAGACCGCGAGGTCGGCAAGTCTCGCTGGACTTTGTCCAAGAAGATTAAGCTTGCTGCGGACTCGATTTTAAGCTTCTCATATGCCCCGTTAAGGATAATGATGGGCGTGGGTTTTGTTTTTGATATTTTGGCGCTTTGCGTGTTTATAAGCGTATTGGTTGAGTACTTTACGGTCGGAACTCCGGTGGCAGGCTGGGCATCGCTTATGTGCATCATGCTTTTCGGATTTGGCTTAATTATGCTGATGATTGGTGTTATCGGCGAATACATATGGCGCGCGCTCGATGCTTCACGCAACAGACCGCCCTTTATAATAGACGAGGTAGTGCGTGAAGACAAAGAGTAATATTTCTAAGTTAATAAAGATTCTTTGGATTGTTGCCATACTTGTAAGCATAAAGACCATATTTACCGACTTCGGCGGGGACAATGCTTATACTGTGGCGATGTCCTACAGGCATTTGAGCGGAGACAGAATGTTCCTTCAAATGTGGGAGCCTCATCAGACATCGATTTTCTTTACCGACATACTCATGTGGGTATACGGGTTGATAATACCGTCTTATACGGGAGTGGCTATTTACCTTCAGTTATGCGGAACAGCTTTTTTTGGCGTGATTGCCTATTTCCTGTTTAAGGAGGTTAAGAAGCTCTCCGGTGATGTGCCGGCTCATTTCGCGGCGATTTTCTTTATGATTTTCAGAGCCAAGCAGACGGTTTTTCCTGAATTTTCCAATCTTCAGATAGGCTTTTCCGCACTTGTTTTTTTGTGCCTATATAATTTCTTTAAAGAGCCAAAGAAATATTTCCGACTCATCCTTGCGGCACTTTTTTTGTGCCTGGAAGTGTTGTCGTACCCGTCCTGCGTTATTGCTTTTGTGGCAGTGATTATACTGATATGCATGTTTACAGAGCATAAGCTTAAGAATTCGCTGGTTTTTGCGGCGACCACTGCGATTGCGGGAATACTTTACGTGTTATATTTTGCCTTAAGAATCGGTCCCGGTCTGTTTGTGGAGTGCCTTAAGGGAATAGTCGATTCGGATTCGCATGCCAACACTACGTTTATGGGCGGTTTTGCTTATTATGAGGGAATGGTGTATTCGCTTTTGTGGATTGCGATTTCTCTTGTAATTACGCTTTTGGCAAGGCTGATATGGAAGAAAGTTTTACGTAAGGACTTCAACTCACTCAGCGTTTTTGGCACGGTGTTTTTTGCTGGTAATGCTTTGCTTATTGTGTTACAGCGCGTTACGGGTCTTGACTGGACCTGCTGCTTCTACATTATACCTACGTTGCTTGTAATAATGGGTTTCTGTGGATACAAAGATTTGTCCGAGGAGCAAAAGAAATTCTTTGTTTCCGGCGTATTGATTTCGATAGCCTCGGCTGTTGCTGCGGCGATGCTTACCGACCTTAGTGTTATCACTTTTATTGCATATCTTGCGCTTGGCGGCGCGGTTTCTTTGGCTGTGATAAAAGACTTGCCGGGGAAAGCGCTTACCGGAGTGACGTTGATTCTCTTGACGGTTCTGTTTAACAGGGGGATCGTACTTTGGGGATACGGTAATCAGTGGGGCGTTTGGAAGGTTTATGAGGTGGAGCGATATGTTAAGGGCGGTCCTACGGCGCTCCTTGTTACGGACTATATGACCAGCAAGATGCTGGAAGTGAACACTGAAGAGTTCAGGCGATATATAGGTCCCGACGACAATCTCCTTATAGTGGGAGATGAGTGGCTCTTCGACCCGACACTGTACATGGTTACCGATGCCGGGATTTCCAACTGGTCGGTGATAGATACTCCTTATTACAACGAGGAAATGCTTCATTATTACGAGATTAACCCCGAGAAGAAACCTACGGTTGTCGCGGTTAAATGCTGGTTTGGCAATCAGGGAATATCTGCCGACAGTTATATTATGAACTGGGTGGAAGCCAACTGTGAGAAAGTGGCGGACGGAAGCTACTTCAGATTTTATCGCGTGACTAAGTACGACAAATAGAAAATCTTGATAACTGTTGAAAAATATGCCGAAACTCTATATAATGAGTTTTGGCATATTGCGCTTTTGGGAGAATTCCGAAGGCGTTTATTTTTGAAAGGAGTTATATATGAATAACAAATGGATACGCGGTGCGATTCCTGCGCTTTTGCTTCATTGCAGTATCGGTACCGTATATTGCTGGTCCACATTCAGCGGAGAAATATCCAATTATATCGGTGCTTCAAAGAGCGCTTGCGGTTGGGCATTCTCACTTGCTATTTTCTTCCTTGGTATGTCAGCTGCTTTCCTTGGCGACGTAGTAGAGAAGAACATTCATAAGTCTTCGCTTATTGCGACGATTTGCTTTTCCGTAGGTATGGTAGGAACCGGTTTTGCAATCTTGCTTAAGTCGCTTCCTCTTATTTTCTTATTCTACGGTTGCATCATGGGTATCGGTCTTGGCACCGGTTATCTTTCACCCGTTAAGACCCTTATGCTTTGGTTCAAGGACAAGAAGGGTTTGGCAACAGGTCTTGCGGTTGCAGGTTTCGGTGCTGCCAAGGCTATTGCTACACCTGTAATGCAGTTCATTCTTAACAAGTTTGACAACAACCCCGCTCCCATGTTCTTTATCATGGGCGGTGTATATTTTGTAATGATGTTCATCGGCCACCTGCTCTTAAGAAAGCCCTCTGACTGGGTTGAGCAACACGCTGAAGGCGGTATTAAGGAGTTCTTTGCTACACTCGGCAGCAACTTCAAGACTTCTTTCTCCAACAAGACCTTCATCGGTATCTGGCTTATGTTCTACATTAACATTACCTGCGGTCTTGCACTTATTTCTCAGGAGAAGCAGATTTTCAACACAATCGGCCTTTCCGTAGGAACAGCTGCAATCCTTGGTACTGTTACCGCCATTGCCAATGCGGCAGGTCGTCTCGGCTTCTCTGCATGGGCTGATAAGCTTAAAGATCGTAACACTATCTACAAGCTCATCTTCATTCTTTCCATCGGCTTTACCGCTTGCGTAATCTTTACGAAGGGTATTGTGAACGGTGCAACGGTTCCGGTACTTGCAGTCATCTGCGTGGCTCTTCTTATTATGGTTAACGCAGGATACGGCGGCGGTTACTCCAATGTACCTACACTTCTTTCCGACCACTTCGGTATGAAGAAGATTTCTTCCGTACATGGTATGTGCTTGTCCGCATGGGCTATCGCAGGTCTTACCGGTAACCAGATGGCTACCTTTATCGTTAACCACGTAGGCTCAGCCAAGGAAATCACTCTTTCCAACGGCGCAACCACTTCGGTTAACCCCGAAGGATACCAGACAGTTCTCTACGTTACTTGTGCACTTTACGTAATCGCTTTAATTATCAGCTGCGTAATGATTCCCAAGCTCAACAACAAAGAGAAGAAGGAAGCATAATCGCTTCAGACTTTATAATAATGAACAATGCAAAGCCCCCGACCTGTAAAGGCCGAGGGCTTTTCTATGGAGAAAAAAGAATGTTTTGAATAAAGTCTTAAGCTTGTGCGGGAATCTGTGGCACGACTTCCGTACGCATCTCTATAAGGGGACCGCCGGTACCGTTAATGTACTCGGGGGTAATGGTAACCTTGCCGATGTTCTTGTCCTTGGGAATCTCATACATGATATCGAGCATGAACTCCTCAATGATGGCGCGAAGTGCGCGGGCACCGGTATCGCGTTCCATAGCCTTGTCGGCAATAGCGGCAAGAGCCTCGTCGGAGAACTCAAGCTTAACCTCGTCGAGTTCAAGAAGCTTCTGGTACTGCTTAAGTATTGCATTCTTGGGCTCTTTCAAGATATCTATAAGCATATCCTTATCAAGCATTTCCATCGGACAAAGAACAGGTAAACGTCCCACAAACTCGGGAATCATACCAAACTTCTTAATGTCTTCAACTTTCACATGACTTAAAATGTTCTTTTCCTTGTCCCACTTATCCTTAAGCTCTGCGGTGTAACCGATGGAGGTCTTCTTGTTAAGGCGCTGCTTGATGATTTCCTCAAGGTCGGGGAAAGCTCCGCCGCAGATAAAAAGAATATTCTTGGTATTAACGGTAGCAAGAGGCACCATAGCGTTCTTGGAGTTGGCGCCAATCGGAACTTCAACCTCGGCACCTTCCAAAAGCTTAAGCATACCCTGCTGAACCGACTCGCCGCTTACGTCGCGGGAAGTGGTTTCTTTCTTCTTGGCAATCTTATCGATTTCGTCGATGAAGATGATGCCGCGCTCGGCACGCTCAACGTCGTTGTCGGCGGCAGCAAGAAGCTTGGTAACAACAGATTCTATATCATCGCCTATGTAGCCGGCCTCGGTAAGAGAAGTCGCATCGGCAATTGCAAGCGGCACATCAAGAAGCTTCGCCAGAGTCTTAACAAGATAAGTCTTGCCGCAACCGGTGGGACCAATCATTAAGATGTTCGACTTATCTATTTCAATCTCATCCATGGTGCCGGTAGCAACACGCTTGTAGTGATTGTATACCGCTACGGAAATAATCTTCTTGGCCTGCTCTTGGCCGATTACGTACTCGTCGAGCTTCTCTTTAATCTTGTGGGGAGGTAACACATCTTTAAGATTGATGGGCTCCAAAGGTTTCTTCTTTTTCTTGGGGTTCTGGGCACGCATGCCGGGGAAACCGTTCTGAAGGTCGTTTAAGTTAAAGAAGCTGATATTTGGGAAGCCATTGCCGCCAAAAGGACGACCTTTCTTGCCTTCAGTCTCTTCCTCGGTATCGGGAGAGTCGGGAGTCTCCGTCTCAGAGGACGTCTTGGGAGCCTCGTTCGATGCGGAAGGATTAACCTCGGCATAAGGGTTGGCCTGAAACTCCGAATGAGTGGGGTCGTTGACAGGCGTTTCCTCAAATTTCTCCGCGTTATCGTTACTGTTTCCTTTAAGGGGATTGCCGAACAGACCTTGTGTGAGGTTCATGCTCTCCGCCATATCTATAGTCTTCTGTAAACAGTCCGCACATACACACATATTGCCGGGAAGCTTAATCATGGAACCGGCCTTGCTCTCGGGACGCATGCATATCATGCAGACGGATTCAAATTCTTCTGACATTCGTATTCCTTTCTGTGAACGTGAATAAGTAATATCTTTACATTGAATATAATACACCATGCCCGCCACATTCAAGTTAAGAAATCATAAACAAAGTCTTACCAAAGACGAAACACGCGGGAAACCGGGCGCCTGCACAGAGGCAAATCGGTGCAAGTTGATATACTATCATAAAATAGTGATATAGATATTGCAAAAGAAATCGCACGAATGTAATATATTAATATACGTAATTGAGTACGTGTTAATGCTTATAGCAGAAAGCTATGATTGAGAGGAGATATGCAATGAAGAAAGTACTTCAAAGAGTTACAAGTGTATTGATGGCAGGCGTATTGTGGCTGGCTTTCGGTTTCCCGTCACAGGCAGCGGGACTTAAGACGCCCACACTTAAGGCACCCACACTGGAACAGGCTTACGAAAATGTAATGGCTTATGCCGCAGAGCGCGGTATCGAATTGTCCATGACAATGAAGGACTTTGCGGACAACTATAACGGTCAGAGCATTACGGCGTATGAACAGTCTTATTACAAGCTTTTCAAAGCAGGCACTCTTGCCGACAGTTCTTTCCTTGACAAAATCGATACCGATAAATTCGAAATAATAGATTTCAGGGGCGGCGCAGTCGACACTCAGTCTTCTTCGTCCTCATCCTCAAGCAACAAAAGCGGCGGTTACTATTACAACACGGGAACCTCATGCCCGTCGAAGGCTACATATTCCAAGTACAATCTTTTAAATACCGTCAAGAAGGGTGACATTATATATGAAGCAGCCGGTTTCTTTTACATCGCGGGCCATATCGCGGTGGTTGAAGGTGTATATTCAAGACCCGGCGGCGGTAAGTACATCAGAGTTATCGAAGCTATCGATGACGGCGTGGTAAGAAGTATCCTTGACGATACACGAATCGACGAAAGAGACGGCCATGTGCTCAGAGTCAAGAACGCTTCGGGCACCGTCATTAACAACGCGGTTTCTTTCTGCGTGGGCGAGCTCGGTTCATCATACAGCCTTGACTTTGCGCATGACAGAAGCGCTTCCGAAACCGACTGGTACTGCTCCGAACTTGCGTGGGCGGCGTACAAGAATCAGGGAATCGACATCGAGACAACAGGCTGGCTCAACGAGCCCGGCATCACCCCGAGAGATATCTACAGATCCAACAAGGTCAGTTCCGTAAATATAAATTAATAAGCTCCGCCTGATGGCTCGTGGTTCCGTATTTTCGGTTCTGCGGGCCTTCTTTTTCCGACCTTGGCAAAAGAAAGAGTCGCGCGCAACCAATCATGTTGCAAATTTACATAATATCGTGATAGAATAGTAAAAAATGGGAAGGTCGGGGGGCCTATGAAACTTAGCGAGATTGTTGAGGATTCTATCATTAATGTATTGGTGAGCAAGGAGGATTCAAGCATCAGCCTTACCACCACTATGGCTTTTTACGACGAGGATATGCTTTTTGTGAATCCTTTCATGTATGAAGACAGCCTTGTTTCTTTTGATGTGCCGGGGCTTACGGTTGAAATGATGGTAGTAAGGGAGAACGAAGTTCCTTATTATTGGAAGCGCGTTCACGTAGGCCTTATGAAGGTTGACGGCAAGACTTACCACGTTATCAGCTCTCGCCATACCGGAGCGAGACTTAACAGACGCAATTCCTTCAGAGTTTTTGTGGGCGAGGAAGGCTCCGCGTTCGAACTTCGCGGCGGCGCCAAACTTCCTATTATAGTTAAGGACATAAGCGCGACGGGAATCGGCTTCATAACCTCCGGCGACAACGAAGAATACTTTGTCCCGGGCGACCAGGTTCACATCAACTATATCGATAAGGAAGAGCGTTTCGGAATCGATGTGGTGGGAAGAGTGGTACGCTCTTGTGTAACAGAGAAGGGCAGACTCTACGGATGTTCTTTTTCCAAGGTATATCCCCAGCTTGGCAAGTACGTTACCAACAAGCAGCTCCATAAGAAAAAGAAACCGAGACCGATTCAATAACCCTCCGGAGCTTATTCCGCCTTAATAAACTGACTATTCCGTAATTAAATAATTTTGCTTGACAATGCACTTAAGCGTACGTATAATATGATAGCGTGCGTGAAAGTGCATTTTTTTCGTTGTGCACAAATACGCGTGACTATTACAGAAAGGAAGAAAACAGAATGCCTACATTTAACCAGTTAGTAAGAAAGGGCCGTGAGAACAAGGTTACCAAGTCCACAGCTCCCGCTCTTCAGAAGGGTTACAACTCTTTACACAAGAAGGCTACAGACCAGAGCTCACCTCAGAAGCGTGGTGTTTGTACCGCTGTTAAGACAAAGACCCCTAAGAAGCCTAACTCAGCTCTCAGAAAGATCGCCAGAGTACGTCTTTCCAACGGAATCGAAGTTACTTCTTACATTCCCGGTGAAGGCCACAACCTTCAGGAGCACAGTGTTGTATTGGTAAGAGGCGGCCGTGTTAAAGACTTACCCGGTACAAGATACCACATCGTTCGTGGTACCCTTGATACTGCAGGTGTTGCTAACAGAAAACAGGCTCGCTCCAAATACGGCGCTAAGAGACCTAAGGCAGGTAAGTAATTTTACCTAAGCCATGTACCACAAAGACTAATTAGTGTTGGAATTCTGTTATTCAGATATACCTGCACGTACACAAATTGTGAATTAGTACACGTTGTGAGTACCGATGATTTATTCGGAACATTTTCTTTTGACAATGTTCCCGAAAAATGTAACTGATTTTCGAATGAATAAGGAGGGAAGAACCGTGCCACGTAAAGGACATATTCAGAAAAGAGACGTATTGGCAGATCCTTTATACAATGACAAGGTAGTTACCAAGCTTATCAACAACATCATGCTTGATGGTAAGAAGAGCGTAGCTCAGAAGATTGTATACGGAGCATTTTCAATCGTTGAAGAAAAGGGCGGCAAGCCCGCACTTGAAACTTTCCAGGAAGCTATGAACAACATGATGCCTCTCTTGGAAGTTAAAGCTAGACGTATCGGCGGTGCTACATACCAGGTACCTATCGAAGTTAAGCCCGAGAGACGTCAGGCATTGGCATTAAGATGGCTTACCATGTTTTCACGTAAGCGTGGAGAAAAGACCATGGAAGAGCGTCTTGCCAACGAAATTCTTGATGCAGCTAACAATACCGGTTCAGCTGTAAAGAGAAAAGAAGATATGCACAAAATGGCAGAAGCAAACAAGGCGTTTGCTCATTACCGTTTCTAATTTCAGTAGGAGGAAAAAATATTGGCTGGAAGAGAATATCCGCTTGAGCGGACCCGTAATATTGGTATTATGGCTCATATCGATGCCGGTAAGACTACCACTACTGAGCGTATTCTTTACTATACCGGTATTAACCATAAGATTGGTGATACTCATGACGGTACTGCAACCATGGACTGGATGGAGCAGGAACAGGAAAGAGGTATCACAATTACATCTGCGGCTACTACCTGTC
>JAFYDI010000018.1 GCA_017544835.1 Lachnospiraceae bacterium
CGGAGCGTTCTCTTACCAGCGAATACTTCGATTACATTCAGTTCTACCGCAAGAACAACGAATTAAGCGCCGATGCCAAGGAGAAGATCAAGAACAGCCTTACCAAAGCCAAGAACTCCTTCAAGGAAATGTTTGTGCGTGACTACATTACCTGGATATTGTTTGAAGGGGCAGGCTCTCCCCGTCTTAACAAGATCGTGCGAGGCATCATGGTTACCTATTGCCCGTTCCCTCAGGCTTTGAGACAGAAAATCGGTGCCAACCCCATGTTTAAGGATTTCATCGAAAGATACGAAATTAAGATATCCCAGAAGCTTCATCACTATGATAATGTTATTCAGAAGATGAACTCATCCGGCGTTGAAGTACCCGAAGAGCTTGTTCAAAACAGGAAATTCATCGAGGGAACCATTTAGTTTACATAAGTAAGTGATTATGGGTGATATAGTGTTATTTGCCATCAATATAGTTGTAGACCAAACCCCATATCCGAGTTATACTTTATTTGTACTTGGGAGACACCCCAAGGACTATTCCGAGAAAATTCCCCTTTTACACAAGCGAAAAGATTAGGCTAAGCCTAATCTTTTTGCTTTATACGGATTTATAAAGCCGCGGCCTTCTGACCGGGCTTTTTTTGCCTCCGATGCTCTTTCAGTCAATCGTTCCCATCCCGCCCGTCAATGGATGCGGAATTTATCGGGCAGTTTCTTTTTCCGGTTCCTATGCTTCCGACCGTTGCTATGCCATTAATTGACTAAATACACTCGGATTATTATGGTTAGTCAACATTTTTATTCTTTTTCGCACTTTTGACATGGCATCTTTTCCATAAACTTGACTAAGGTACTCATTGTACATTCATTTAGTCAACAAATCAGCCTTATTTTGCTCCACAGCATTGACTAAGTGACCATAAAAATAACTCCTTAGTCAACATCCGCGTCTTTTTTAAGTCAAAAACACTAAAAAACATTGACTAAGGAGCAATCTGTCACTTGATTTAGTCAAAAAATCAATTTTTATACACTGAGACGTGTGAGGCATGTAATTCTGAACCTGTCAAGATTCGTCCAGGGCAGATACCGCTCTTCTGCGTCCCACTCATCATTAATAATCAAAAAAGTGTATCTGCGGCCGGTCTGCATATTGCGATAAGTCTCGTAACCGTATACCGTTACGGTGTGGTCATAGTATATGCCGTAGGCGATAGATAATATGTAAGGTATTCCCCGGTCTAAAAGTCTTACAGCTCGCCCGGCAGGGACCATATACTCGGCTCTTACCTTAACCTTTTTGTCCATCAGCCTGTTTGCTAACGTTTTCATGAAGCGTCTGTTGTTGTAGACGGGTATTCCTTTTTCTTTGTCATAGTTGTAGCCGTAATTATCTCCCACTTCTCTGACAGCATTGTAAAGTGTCTCCGGCGCCTCGGGAATGCCCTTTAACTCTCCCGAAGTTTTGTAATGTGTAAGTAAATTATACGCGCCTACAAGCGTACAATTGGAGTGGTTACCAAAGTCCTGACACAAAGCCTTGCCGACGGTGTCAATCGTTACTCTCTTTTCAAGCTTAATTGACGGTTCTTTAATCCGGCACACATTTTTAAGATACAAAATCGGGGCAGTCACAAGACCGCCCCGAAGGTTATACTTAATCTCTTTACTCATGATTACCTTCTGTAAATGCTTGCCATAGTACGAAGCCAGTCACGCTTTTCCTCGCTTATGGCGTCATTCCATAAGCGCCACCGCCAGTTGTTGCCTACGGTAGCCGGATGATTCATACGCGCCTCGTTACCAAGGGCCAAAATGTCCTGCATCTGTAGTATAACAACATTTGCTATGGATGAATAGGCTAATCTTATGAATGCATCGGGAATTTCTTCTTTGTGCTTAATTCCTAAGTATTCATAGAGGAAAGCCAGCTGATAATCACTCTTATCCTTAAAATATCCCACAATCGTATCGCTGTCGTGAGTGGTGCCGTATACGACGCAGTTTGAATCCTCATAATTGTGCGGAAGATATCTGTTGCCGGGATCTTGATCGAATGCAAAAAGAAGCACTTTCATCCCCGCCCACTCAAGCTTGTTCATAAGCTTTCTGACCGTAGGAATCATAACCGTACCGAAGTCCTCGGCAATAATAGTAGTCTCTCCCGCAGCCTCGCAGATAGCGTCAGTAAGGAGCTTGCCCGGCGCCTTCTTCCACTTGCCGCCCGTACCGTCCTCATCGCCAGCAGGCACGCAATAATCCTTGACAATGCCCACAAAATGATTGATACGGATTACGTCATAAAGCCTCGTGTTAATCTTAATACGCTCTTTCCACCATTCAAAATCGGTATCTTCAAGCTGCTCCCAGTTATACAAAGGGTTACCCCAGTTCTGGCCGCCCTTGGAAAAAGCATCCGGCGGGCATCCCGCAACTTCCGTTAAATTGCCCTCTTCATCGGTTCTGAACAAATCTCTGTGCGCCCACACATCCGCGCTGTCTTCCGACACATAAAGGGGCACTTCGCCTATGATTAAGACGCCGCGCTTATTGGCGTATTCTTTTAACTTATTCCATTGGATAAAGAATTCGTACTGTAAGAATTTCCAGAAAAGAATATCCCTCTCATTCTCCATCTCAAAGGTCTCAAGAAAGGCTTCCTCGCGGTATTTAAGGCCGTCTCTGTAGTCCTGCCACCTTGCATATTGATTGACCTCTTTGATGGCCATAAAAAGGGCGTAATCGTGAAGCCAGTAGACATTATCCTTGCAGAATTCAAGGAAGTCTTCCGACGCGGTGTTAAAGTTGTCAAAAGCATTTCTTAACACCTTGAAGCGGTTATGGAAAATAGCCGCGTAATCTATTCTGTCAGTCTCATTGCCCCAGCTGTACTCGCTCATTGTATTAAGGTCGAGTAAGCCGTCACTCGCAAGAGATTCGATATCAATCAAATACGGATTGCCGGCAAAAGCAGAAAAAGACATATACGGGCTGTCTCCGAGTCCCGTGGGACCAAGTGGCAACACCTGCCAGTATGTCTGCTTCAAATCCGCAAGCATGTCGATAAACCTGTATGCTTCCGTCCCCAATGTCCCTATACCGTACTTGGACGGTAAACTTGACACTGCGAGTAATATGCCCGCTCCGCGTTTCAATTGTTTCATAACTGCCCCCGATAAAACATTTTTTCGTAATGTTTCGTATTTACTTAAAATTTACCATTTTGAGAGCAAAAAGTCAATAAATCGAGTCCCGAAAAAGGTAACAAAAAAAGACGCACACTTTTGTATGCGTCTACAAGCAGGGGCAGTAGGAATCGAACCCACATCGATGGTTTTGGAGACCACTGTTCTACCTTTGAACTATGCCCCTATTTAGTCGGCTTTCTTAAGCCGACTGTTGAATTATAGCATAGAGATTCTTATGAATCAAGTATTATTTTTTAGCTTTTCCAACGGATTTTCTCTCTACAAATTCAGGTCGTAACATGGTACGGCTGACGGGAATCTTGTGCATGAGAGAGTCTAATGTAAAGAAGGCCAAACGCCCGAGTTCCAAGCGTTCCTGACGGATTGTGGTAAGTGCCGGCTTAAGCTGGGAAGCAAGCGGAATATCATCAAATCCCACTACGCTTATATCCTGCGGCACCTTAAAGCCGCGCTTCTTACACTCGTCAATTACACCCGATGCAATAAGGTCGTTACCGCAAAGTATAGCGGTAGCTCCCGCGGATATCATACCGGGCACATAATAAGGTGCGCTCTCTGCCACATAATAACCATGAGCCAAAAGCTTCTCGTCAAACTCAAATCCGTGCTCTGCAAGCGCTGCCTTATAAGCTTCGTCACGCTGATTGGTAATCATGGAATTGGGCGAACCGTTAAGGAAAGCAATCTTTGAATGCCCTAACTCTGCAAGTTTGGAAACCGCAATGCTCATACCTTCATAGCTGTCGGTTCCCACATATCCCACATTGGTATTCATCTTGACATAGTTATCAAGAAGCGCCGTGGGAATGGTGGTACGATTCATCTCATCCATCCATTTATCCATCAGTGCCATACCCATGATAAAAGCACCTGAGTAGCCGTGACGGAGCATGTATGTATCATAGCGTTCTTTGGCCTGGACACGGGCATTAATGGGCACTACTTCAACGTCCCATTTATCTCTGTATGCCATCTGTTCAAAACCAAGAACCAGGTCATAGCCAAAGTCATCTTCCTTAAGATACTCCATGTTCTCGACTAAAATCGCAAGTTTCTTAAGTTCTTCCTTGCGCATTCTTTTCGTCTTGTAGCCCATTTCCACAGCAGTATCAAGCACAAGCTGGCGAAGATCCTCGCTTATGTCGGGGGCTCCGTTTAAGCCTTTTGATACGGTGCTGACCGCTACTCCTAACCTGTTTGCTATGTCTTTGATTGTTGCCATTTAAACCCCTTTGTTAAACTGTTACTTCGATATGCATTACGCTGCATGCGGGCATGGACAAAGAAATCTTGTTGCCGTTAACCTTGATACCGTCAAAGGATACGCTCTTAACAGTGTCGGGCGCATCAAATGTGTTGTGCGCCTGCATCTTCTCTGTAAGGATATCTGCCTTAACCGTTTTAACGGGTGTCTCGGCAAAGATACCTTCGATATCGTAGGACTCTGTCGCGGAAAGGTTACCGAGAGTAACGTGAATCTTGCCTGCCGCATCAACGGATACAGACTCGGTAAGGTTGGGAACCTTGAATTCGTCCTCAACACCGATTCTTGTGGTATCGATTGAGCTTTCAAGAAGTTCGCCGTCCTGATGGAACTTGTACATGTTAAATACGTGATATGTAGGCGTCTTAACCATCTTCTCGCCTTCAGTAAGAATAACGGACTGTAAAACATTAACAAGCTGAGCGATGTTGGCCATCTTGACTCTGTCGCAGTGTTTGTTAAAGAGGTTAAGGTTAATAGCCGCAACAAGGGCATCACGCATGGTGTTCTGCTGATATAAGAAGCCGGGATTGGTGCCGGGCTCAACGTCGTACCAGGTACCCCATTCATCAATCATCATGCCGATTTTTTTGTCAGGGTCGTACTGATCCATGATGGCGCCGTGTCCTTTGATAAGGGTCTCCATGTAAAGAGTACGGCTGAGAGTCTGATACCAGGACTTCTCATCAAAGTCGGTGGATGAACCCTTTACTTCCCATCTTCCGTTGGGAATGGTGTAATAGTGAAGGCTTAAGCCATCCATTAAGCAGCCCGATGAATGATCAAAGCAGGTCTCAAGAACCTTCTCTGTCCAGTGGAAGTCACCGGCATTGGCACCGCAGGCTATCTTCTTAACAGGCTTAACTGCGCCGTAATTTCTGATATATGTCTGATAACGTCTGTACAAGTCTCCGTAATATTCGGGACGCATGTTACCGCCGCAACCCCAGTTCTCGTTGCCTACGCCGAAATAATCAACGGTCCAGGGCTCTTCATGACCGTTCTTGGCTCTTAAATCAGCCATGGGAGAAACTCCCTTGAAGGTCATATATTCAACCCACTCGCTCATCTCCTGAACAGTGCCGCTTCCCACGTTACCGTTAATGTAGGTTTCGCAGCCAATCTGGCGGCAGAGTTCCATGAACTCATGAGTACCGAAGCTGTTGTCTTCCACAACTCCGCCCCAGTGGGTGTTAATCATCTTCTTACGTGACTCTTTGGGGCCTATGCCGTCTTTCCAGTGATATTCATCGGCAAAGCAGCCGCCGGGCCATCTTAAAACCGGAAGTTTCATCTCCTTAAGGGCTTCAACCACATCGGTTCTCATACCGTTTACGTTGGGAATATCGGAATTCTCACCAACATAAAGGCCTTCGTAGATACATCTTCCGAGATGCTCGGAAAAGTTACCGTACAATTCCTTATTGATATGTCCCTTTTTGACATTGGGATTAACATACAATTTGTACATCGTCATCGTCTCCTTTAGTAATTTAGTAAATCGTTTTATTAACTATTAGCAAAATGGTACTATATTTTGGAAACAATGTCAATGAACCAAAGGCATATCCAAAGCATCTTTAATATTGGAAACAGGGAAAATTTCAACTCCCTTTACTGCTTTGACCCTGTCGGATAAGTTAGAAGCCGGAAGCAATATCTTGTCAAAACCAAGCTTGGCCGCTTCAGCCACTCTCTGCTCGGCCTGACTTACCGCTCTTACCTCGCCACTTAAGCCTACCTCTCCAAAAATAACGGTCTTCTCATCCACCGCTTTATTCCTAAAGCTTGATACGATAGCCATTACCGTGGCAAGGTCCAAAGAAGGCTCGCTAATCTTAAGGCCTCCCGCTATATTCACATAAGCATCGCAGTCGCCTATATTAAGCCCCGCGCGCTTCTCAATGACTGCCATAAGCAGATTCACACGGTTGTAATCCATACCCGTGCTCTGACGCCTCGGAATACCGAAATTCGACCTGCATACGAGCGCCTGTATCTCTATCATGACGGGACGAGTACCTTCCATGGAACAGGTAATCACCGAACCGCTGGCATCGCCCGCTCTTCCCGCAAGCATAAACTCCGAAGGATTGGGCACTTCTGTAAGACCTTCCGAACGCATCTCAAACACACCAATCTCATCTGTTGAGCCGAAACGGTTCTTAACGCCCCTTAATATTCTGTAAGAAGCATGCCTGTCTCCCTCAAAATAAAGTACGGTATCCACCATATGCTCAAGCACTCTGGGGCCTGCCACCGCACCTTCCTTGGTCACGTGACCGACGATAAATATATTAATCTCAAGAGACTTCGCAATCTGCAAGAGAAAAGAAGTCGCCTCTCTTACCTGAGACACGCTGCCGGGAGCGGAGGATACGTCTTCTTTGTACATGGTTTGGATAGAGTCTATTACAACGGTCTCCGGCGATTCGGCTCTTATAGCCTCGCCGATGTCCGAAAGATTGGTCTCGCAGAGTATCTTAAGCCCGCCAAAATCCGTACCGAGCCTGTCTGCACGCATCTTAATCTGACGAAGAGACTCTTCGCCCGACACATATAATACTTTATGACCTGACTTGGTAAGGTTACGGGTTACCTGCAAAAGAAGGGTAGACTTACCGATTCCGGGATCGCCGCCGATAAGCACCAAAGAACCCCTAACGATGCCCCCGCCGAGAACTCTGTCAAGTTCGCCGATTCCCGAAGATACTCTCTCGCTTTCGGTTCCCGTAATGTCTTTAAGCATTACAGGTGCCGTCTGCTTGGAAAGATAAGATATCTTGGCGGTTTTAGAGCCTTTGTCGACGGGTTCCTCCACAAATGTATTCCATTCTCTGCAACCCGGGCACTGACCCAGCCATTTGGCCGACTCATAGCCGCAGGACTGACAGAAAAAAGCCGTTGATTTCTTAGGCATTTTTTACTTCCTTTTTAACAAAAACGGTTTGATCGTTCTTTCTGGTTGCGGTAACGGTGTCACCGGGAACAATGTCTTTACGAAGAATCTGCTCCGAAAGTTTGTCCTCAATCTCCGACTGGATGGCACGCTTAATGGGACGCGCACCCATCTTGGTGTCGGTGAACTTATCGACAATGTATGTCTTAAGAAGCGGCGAAATCGTAAGCTTAATGTCCATCTGCTCTTTGCAGCGGGTGATAAGCTTCTTGGAAAGGAGGGTTACAATCTCGCCCATGTCTTTCTTGTTAAGTGCCCTGAATACCACGATATCGTCGATACGGTTGATAAACTCGGGCTTGAATATCTTCTTGACCTCGTCCATGACGTTAGACTTCATGTTGTCGTAATCGCGCTTTTCGTCTGACTTGGTGGCAAATCCTAAGTTCTTAGGCTCCACGATTCTGGCGGCTCCGGCATTGGAAGTCATGATGATAATAGTGTTCTTAAAGTTAACCTTGCGACCCTTTGAATCGGTAATGTGACCGTCATCAAGTACCTGAAGCAGGATGTTGAATACGTCGGGATGAGCCTTCTCAACTTCGTCGAAAAGTACAACGGAATAAGGATTCCTGCGTACCTTCTCGGATAACTGTCCGCCGTCGTCAAAGCCTACATAGCCGGGAGGTGAACCAATCATCTTGCTCACCGAATGGCTCTCCATATACTCGGACATATCAACTCTGATAAGTGCGTTCTCATCACCAAACATCGCCTCGGCAAGAGCCTTCGAAAGTTCTGTCTTACCTACACCGGTAGGACCTAAAAACAGGAAGGAACCGATAGGACGGTTGGGATCCTGAAGGCCTACGCGCTGACGTCTCATGGCCTTGGAAATCTTAACTACCGCATCCTCCTGACCGATGACACGTTTGTGGAGGATGGATTCGAGTTTAAGGAGCCTGTCGGATTCTTTCTCCGTAAGTTTCTTAACGGGAACCTTTGTCCAGACTGCTACTACGTCCGCAATGTGATTCTCGTTGACTTCGGCGAGATTACGCTCGCGGTCGGCGCGTTCCTTGTCTTCAAGCTTCTTAAGCTTGGCCTGAAGGGCACGCTGACGCTCCCTAAGCTCCGCTGCCTGTGTAAATGCCTCAATCTTGATGGAACGGGCAATCTGAAGGTCGAGTTTCTGAATCTCTTCCTTGTACTCGTCAATCTTGTCTGAGTGCTTGAGGCTCTTAAGGCGCACAAGTGCTCCCGCCTCGTCTATAAGGTCGATGGCCTTGTCGGGTAAGTGTCTGTCGTTAATGTAACGTGAAGACAGTCTTACAGCTGTGTCAAGGGCCTCTGTGGTGTATCTTACATGATGGTGCTCTTCGTATTTGTGAGCGATGCCCTGAAGAATTCTCAAGGCTTCTTCCTCGGTAGGCTCAGCCACGTCAACGGGCTGAAATCTGCGCTCCAGGGCCGCATCCTTCTCAACGTACTTTCTGTACTCCGTAAGAGTAGTGGCGCCGATTAACTGAATCTCGCCTCTTGAAAGCGAAGGCTTCAAAATATTCGCAGCATCAATAGAGCCCTCGGAACCGCCCGCTCCGATAAGCGTATGTATCTCATCAAGGAACAGTATGATATCGCCTGCCTCGGTTACTTCGGAAAGGAGGCGCTTCATACGTTCCTCAAATTCTCCTCTGTACTTGGTACCCGCTACCATGCCCGAAAGGTCGAGCGTAAGCACTCTCTTGCCAAGCACAGTCTCCGGCACATTGCCTGCGGCGATACGGCTTGCAAGTCCCTCTACTATAGCGGTCTTACCAACGCCCGGCTCGCCCACGAGACAAGGGTTGTTCTTGGTGCGTCTTGAAAGAATCTGAACGACTCTGTTAATCTCGTCTTCTCTTCCAACGACAGGGTCAAGCTTGCCCTTGGCCGCAAGTGCTGTTAAATCTTTGGAGTAGTTTTCAAGGAAGTTGTCCTTTTTCTTGGCCTTAGATTTCTTAAAGTCCTCCTTGGCACTCTGAGGGTCTTCGCCCATTGCCATGAGGGTCTGAATATATATCTCGGTAGGGTTCTTGCGAAGTGCAAGAAGTATCTGAACCGCGCAGTTATTGCCTTCTCTTATGATTGCAAGAAGGATGTGCTCGGTGCCGATTGTGCCAGAATGATACTTTTCCGCAAGAGTCTCCGCATCCTCTAAGATACGCTCGGTGCGAGGTGACATGCCCGCGCGCTCCTTAAGAATCGTTCCCTTTCCCTGAAGCGTTAAGTCGCTTATAAGGTCATAAACCGCATCGATATCGATAACCTGGCTTCTTAAAACCGTTCCCGCAACTCCGTCGGGCTCCTTTAAAAGGCCCAAAAGAATATGCTCACTGCCTATATAATAATGTTTAAGTTTCTTGGATTCACGTTCCGCCGTCTTAAGTACCGCTTCGGCGCTTTCTGTGTATGGAAGTCCCATAGGTCTCTCCCTTCTTAATCTTGTGTGGGCACTATCCCACGTATGACTAATTTTATCATAAATTGCGCAGTTGAATATAATATTTGTATAAAAATTTTATTTCACACGTCGTTTTCATCTCACATTCTTATGTCTTTATCCCAATATGAATTTTCTTCGATTTTGGGATAAAAAAAGTTATGAAATCCGTACTTTTTCACCACGTTTATCCCTATACGAAGAAATATTGTGAATTGGGATAAGTTTCCGGCATTTTCTTATCCCAATTTACGATATTTTGCGTATTGGGATAATTAAGTTTACATAACACAGTAAAGCTCATGTTTTTTTATCCCAATTATCTTGTTTTTCTCGTATTGGGATAAATCCGGTCAAAAGAAAGAGCCTCGTGGCAGTTTTCTGTCCACAAGGCTCTGATATATGAATTATGTAAACCAATATTAATTACTTAACACGCACTTTGAACTTAAAGAATGCAAATGCGCCTGCCGCAAGTGCAGCTACGGTTACTGCTATCGCTACAGCAAGGCCGCTTGACTGTTTCTTGGGAGCTGCAAGAGCGACTTCGTCGTCTGTGACTACGCTTGTTACGGTTTCTGCGGTTGCGTTTGCTTCTTCTTTCTGTTCGTCGGCATCATCGGTACCTTCTACCTCTACTACAGGTGCTTCTTCTTTGACCGCTTCATCTTCTTCCGTATCGGTATCGTCTGCTTCATCTGCAGGTTCTGTAACTGAGGGAGTGGTTCTTCCGGGTCTTGCGGATGCGGGTGCATTGGCCGCAGGGGTACCTGATGACGGAGCTTCGGTTGTAGGAATAGTATCATTTGAAGGAGTAGATGAAGCTCCGCCGTTAGAGGAACCTGTGTTACCTGAGCCGCCGTTACCGGAACCGTTGCCGCCTGTAGAAGGTGTCTCGGGCGTCGGGGACTCTTCCTTGTCATTCTCAAACAAAGAATCATCCACTTCATCTTCTTCCGATTCGCCTGCGGGCACTTCTGCCTTAACAACGCTTAATGTAACGTCCTTAAACTCAAAATATCCGCCGTTAGCCTGCGAATCACCGAAACCAAAGTCAAGGTGGCAGTCGTCAAGGCTTGTTCCTGCTACAAATTCTGTCTCGTAGTAATAATATCCGTTCTCATCAACGGACGCGGTATCGGTTGCAACCTCTGTTGCTCCGCTTATAACAATCCAGCTTCCGCCGTTCTGCTGAACAATATATTTGTGTGTGGCAAGGTCAGTCTTGTACTTGTAGGAGAACTTGTACTTAACGCCTGCGGATACGGAGAAGTTGCTGCTTCCGATCTGAGGTGAATACCAGCTTCCGCCGCTTACGATGCCGGAAAGTTTGATGGCTCCGCCTACATTTTCAAGCGAAAGCTCTGTTCCGCCACCGTTGTCGCCTCTCCACTCGATGGCTTTACCCTCGCCTACGGGCATCTCATCAACAGTAGGTCCCTGGTTCTTGCCCATCATGATAACGTTATCAAGCTGTACAGCCGTACCCTTGGCAAAAGAAAGCTTAAGCGCACCCTTTCCAAGGTCCTCAGAAGCCACGAGTGTTACTGTGATATTTCTGACACCTGCTTCGGGATTATAAGCCACAGTCTTTGAAACCGCTTCATGGCCGTCTTCTCCTACCAGTGAAACCTTAACTGCCGTTGCAGTCTCGCAGTAAAGATCAAAGTTTACGGTATATTCATCGGCAATCATAGGGATGCCTGCCTGCATAATCGTAGGCACAACACCGGCTTCGGCACTGATCTCTGCGCGACGCTCGTAGTACTTAACGCCGTCGGCAATGCTTTCATAATTGGTCTTGGCCGCAATATCAACCACTCTTACATCATCGGCCGCAAGTTTAACTGTGGTATAGCGAGGAACCACAACCGTAGTCTTCTCGCCTGCGTTCCAGTAACCAAGCTTATAGTTACCCTGATCGAAGGTGGAATTATAAATCACATTTCCGTCGGAAAGAGGCTTTCTTCCGGACTCAGAAACGCCGAGGAGCGCGGGGTCCACGATTTCAACCTTAACGTTTGAAATATATACATTACCTGTTCCTGCCGCACCGATATTATACTCGATTCGACAGTTATCGAAGTTCTCTGTCTGCTGGAAGGTATATGAGTATGATGTAGGCTCGCTCTGAAGAGCAAATGCCTGCACGCCGTAGGTGCTCCAGCCCGCATATTCCTTGGAATCGCAGTTAACGGTCTTACCCGTGATATCGCCCTCTGCAAAAGCGTCAAAAGAAACCTTATACACATATCCGCTCTTGGCATCGTAATGGCCGATTAACTGAACCGAATAATCGTTGCCGCCTGCTTTGAGTACGGAAACCTTGTCCCATACCTTTCCGTTTTCATCAACGTATACTTCTGCTGCTGCATCAGCGTCGGTCTGGGTGGAGAGATACCACTTGCCGGTTCCGATTGCCGCATTATCATCATGTCCGCCGGTGATTGCCACAAGATTGTCCGCTGTTACCGGTGCAATCTGATTAACGCCTGCGAAATCAGCCCAGTTATCGGTAGTTCCCTGTGCTTCTCTTACGGCATAGTCTGCATAACCGTCTGTAAGCTGATATGCACGCACGTAGTCTACGTACATGTTGATGTTGTCTTTAAAGTTAGCCTTATTTTGCTTGCCGCCGAACTGTCCGCTGTCGATTGCAAGGTTAAGAATCATGTAGAAAGGTTGATCGAAGGGTGCGTCAAAAGAAAGAGAGCTCGACGCGCCTGTAATTGTGCTTTCCCAGTTAGTGGATGTATAAACGGGCTTGCCGTCAAAATACCAGGTGATCTGACCGGGCTGCCAGTCTACGCCGTATGTATGAAAGTATGTAAGTGCACTGTCCAAAGCCACATAGCCGCTTCCTTTGTACACGTGTGAAGGTGTGCCCCAGTGAAGTGTTCCGCAAGCCTTGCCTTCAGCTGTCATGGCTGCGGTAGTCTCCATAATATCAAGCTCACCCGATACAGGCCATCCGCCGTATACTTCCGTGCTCTGAGGGAGCATCCAGAATGCGGGCCATGCGCCCTGTGTTGCGGGAAGCGCAATACGTGCCTCTACATATCCGTAAGTTAAGTTAAACAATTCCTGTGTGGGAGAAGTGGTACGAATACGTCCGGAAGTGTAGTGCTTGCTTGACTCGCTGCCGTATACGTATCCGTTTTCCTCATAGGCACCGGTGATTCTTAAAAGACCATCCGCAACGCCGTCACCCGTAAGGTCTTCGTTAACAGCAATATTCTTAGTCTCTCTTGTATATGCCTGGAGTTCGTTGTTACCCCAGCCGTAGTTGTTGCAATCGGTGGTGCCGTCGCCAAGCTGATATGCCCAGTTATTAAGGTTAAGACCTGTATTGGCATCCACACTATCATCGCCGTAATTACCGTCAAATTCATCGTTCCAGATGAGAGCATAGCCTTCTTTGGCAAGACCGGGGTCTGCGTAGTCGCCGGAATTGTCATTAAAGTCGTACTCGGGACCTTTAGGAACATCGATTCCGCCAAGGTCATCCTTAACTTCTTTGAACTTAAGGTTGGTGATGGTTATCGTGCCGCCTTCAGCCACGCCTTCGCCGCCGAAATTACCGAAGGCAAAGAACAAATAGGGCTTCTCTGCGCAGAACACGCCACAATCCACTTCTTTGGAATAATGAAGTGTCTCACCTGCGGTAAGCACTACTTCTTCGGAAATGAAGCCTGCAACGTCATCAAGCTTTAAGAAGAATTTCTTGCCGACGGTAGAAGTGATGTCAAACTCGCATACGTAATTGGTGTTGTTCTTAAGGGCTAAGTCTTTGATGATGTACTGGATAGCCCACTCATTACCCCAACCGAAGTTGTCGACGGTAAGAGTTGCGCTAGTAGCGTCTTCCTGAACCGATGCTACTGCGCCGGACCAGTCGGTACCTACATAAAGCTCAGTGTCGTGGCTTGAAAAGTTCTCCGCATCTGCGTCCGCAACGTCCTTGGCCGCTGCTTTAGTAAAGATGCTGTGAGGTACATCTTCGTTAATCTCGTAGATTGAGAAATTATCTACTCTTAAGCTGTGGTCGCCTGCCTTATAGGCGTCGTCGTTGACTACCATGCCAAGGCCCGCGAATACTCTTGCATTGGTCGAAGACTTCTCTAACTTACCGGTAAAAGCAGTCACAGTTGTTCTATCGCCTGCTTTAAGGGTGTAAGTAAGGTCGGTCACGAGCATATCGTAGTTGTTGTTAAGGTCGTCCGCGCGAAGCATCGCAGTCTTGTCTTTGGACGAGATAATGTCGTATTTAATAACGTAATTCTTACCTGTTTCAAAGGTTAAGCCGGCCTGCTCGACTCTGGTCTGATATGCCTCATAGCCTTCGTAGCCTGTAACTTCGATGAAGATAGCTCCGCCCACTTCGGTAATGTCGGCGTTAGACCATTCAACCCAATCCTCATGCTTGCCTTCAACGCTTACCGCAAGGTTGTCACCTACGGTTGTGTATGCGTATACTTCTGCGGGAGTCTCGGGAACTTCGGGCTCCACGGGAGTCTCCGGCTCGGGATTAACGGGTTCGGGCTCCACAGGATCCACCGGCTCGGGATCAACCGGTTCAGGTTCGGGCTCGGGAGTTACAGGCTCCGCTCCTGCCACTGACACAGTAACGGTACCGGCAGCCGAAAGAACATCGTCCTTTTGCCCCTGAATGCTTACCGTATAGGTTCCGCCGGGATAACTGTCGGGATACCAGTGGTAACCGAGGTTCTGATCCTCATAAACCTTTGAATATCCGGTTTCGGAGGAAATCGTAACCGTATACATATCATATCCGGCTGCGCCCCATACGACGCCTATTCCCTGCTCCGAATTGTAATCGGCCACAATGCCGAAAGGCACCGTCAACTCGCCGTCAATGGTCTTACCGTCCGCAAAAGCAGAAAGCGGTTTTATGCCCACTGATGTGAAAGCAAGTAACAGTGCCATTAAAAGTGCATGAATGCGCCTTGTAGCTTTAAACTTTTTCATCTTTACCCTCCCAATTTAATAAGTTTCTACACTAAGGTAGCTTCATTATATCGGAGGGCAAATCCTATCTTTAAGTTTGCAAATTTTATAAAGGTGTCATTATTTTACAAAAGCCTGTAACATAAAAACGGCACGCATACACTGCGTGCCGCCTTACATTCGCTATATTATTTGTCATCAAGATCGAGGAATCCGTATTCCATGTCGTCATCCACCGAAGATTCGCTGGTGTGTGTATAAGGAACCTTGTGAACTTCATGAGTAGAGTTGCCTACTCTGGTCTCAGCGGGAGCTGCAACCGTAGCCTGAGCCTGCTCGGGACGAATGATGGTGCCGTCGGGTCTTTTGATGGTGCCGTCAGGAAACTTAATGGAGCCGTCAGCAAGCTTAACTGCTACAACTGCTTTTCTGATGGTTCCGTCAGGCATCTGAATACGTCCGTCGGGAAGACGAACACCGCCTGCCGGCTTGTGAGCTGCACCGTTATCCGCTACGGGTCTGGTAGGCTCGGGACGCTTCTCGGGACCTACGGTAGCACCGATGGTAGAAGGTCTTGAAGTCTGGCGTGAAGTACTTGTGGGACGTTCGGTTCTGACATATTCCTTGTCCCTTCTGTCTGACTCTCTGTGTTTGGGTGCGGGTGCCGGTTCCTCGTCCTCATCGCCCGTAAGCCATCTGCGTACGGTTAAGAATCCGTATACTCCTGCTGCGAGCAAAAGAACAATTATGGTAATAAGCACACCTATTAAAATATTCTTGCCTTTGAGTTCCTTCTTATGTTCAGCCTGCATCTTCTCGAAGTTGTCTCTTGAAGCGTAGATATCATCGATAGCGATGGAGGTGCCTTTAACATAGTTATTTAAGAACCACTTAATCTCGCCGGTCTCTTCGTCGGTCTTGTAAACCGCTTCATAATCCTTATATACAGGTTCGGGTTCCGGCTCGGGTTCGGGTTCAGGTTCGGGTTCCGGCTCGGGTTCCGGCTCCTTTTTCTCTGTGAGTTCACCGTCGAGCTTAACAAAGTCGCCTCTGATATAACCGTTAACTTCCGTGCCGTTGTCATTGTATGTAACCTGATACCAGGTCTTACCGTCGGATGCGCCTATAGCGTAGCCGATAACCGTAACTACGGTATTGGCCTTAGCAGCAGTTACAATAGCATGCGTAGTAGATGCACCCGCCCTGACATTAACGTTGCCGCTTATCTTACCGGATACGGGCTCAGCCTCGGTAGGAACGGTAGGCTCGGTATTGGTAGTCTGTGTGGTAGTTGTAGTAGTGGTGGTGGATGTAGATCCGCCGCTTACACCTTCGGTAGTAACAAGGTCGCTTCTGATGTAACCTGTTACACCGTCCTTGGTCTTAACCTTGTACCATGTGTTGCCGGATGCATCGGACTCTGAGCCGAGCACATCCAGCACTTCGTTCTTAAATACGCTGCCCACGGGATTGCCGGAAGCCGCAGCGCCGGGACGAAGGTTAGCGCTTGCCGCGGTAACTGTTGCCTTACCGTCCGCAAAAGCAGTAATCGTAAATATGAAGCAAGCCGCGATAAAGATTGTAATCGCTCCTGCCAATCTTACAAACAAATTCTTATTTCCCTTTTTCATCAGTACCTCCCTCAAGAATCATTCTTCTTCCTCTGACTTCAATCTTACTCTGTTGCACAAGAAGAGCGATTGTTTTCTGTGTAACTCCGGTGGCCTTCTCAACCTGAACGGCCGTAGCTCCGGGGTTCTTTTCAAGATATGCGCGCACAAGTCCGTAATCGTCATAATCCGTGTACCCGCAGTCATCACACTT
Organism: Lachnospiraceae bacterium; assembly: GCA_017544835.1. Lineage (GTDB taxonomy): Bacteria > Bacillota > Clostridia > Lachnospirales > Lachnospiraceae > UBA1258. Next base: position 16,643 of record JAFYDI010000018.1, read on the forward strand.
GTATTCGCCGACGCCCAAGTACCTAAGCATCTTACCGCACTTAGCGCATCTCACCGGCACATTGTAATCATCGTGCCTCAGTAATCCCTCAAGATTATAGTTTTTCTTGTCCATTTATACCTCTTCGATAGCCTTGCCTATATCCGTTCTCATGTATTTATTCGCAAAAGAAACCCACTTGGTAGCCTCATATGCCTTGGCACGAGCCTCCTTAAGTGTAGCGCCCGTAGCGGTTACGCCGAGCACTCTTCCGCCGTTTGTAACAATCTTGCCTGCCTCGTTAAACTTTGTGCCGGCATGGAAGCAATAATAATCATCCTTGCCCTCAAAGTTTTCAAGGCCTGTTATCTCAAAGCCTTTCTCGTAAGAAAGCGGATATCCGTCGCTTGCAAGCACTACGCAAACCGCAGCATTGTCTGCAAACTTCAAATCGATATCGTTTAACCTTCCGTCGATGCATGCTTCCATTACATCGATTATATCACTTTCCATGCGGGTAAGTACCACCTGAGCCTCGGGGTCGCCGAAACGAGCGTTGAACTCAAGCACTCTCGGTCCCTTGGGGGTAAGCATGAGTCCGAAGAAGATAACTCCCTTAAACTCTCTTCCCTCAGCCTTCATGGCATCAACCGTACGCTGGTATATATTCTCCTTACAGAACTTATCTACCTCTTCGGTATAGAAAGGACTCGGTGAAAAGTTTCCCATACCGCCGGTATTTAAGCCTTCGTCATTGTCCTTGGCACGCTTGTGATCCTGCGCGGAGGACATAGTCTTTATGGTATTGCCGTCGACAAAAGAAAGAACGGACACCTCTCTGCCTGTCATAAACTCTTCGATTACGAGTCTGTTGCCTGCAGAACCGAACTTCTTGTCAAGCATTATCTCCTTAACGCCTGCTTTAGCCTCAGCTAAAGTGTTGCAGATTAATACGCCCTTACCAAGAGCGAGGCCGTCTGCTTTTAACACGATGGGCATATCGGCGCTCTCAAGATATTTAATGGCGTCATCCGCATTGTCGAAAGTCTCATAAGCTGCGGTAGGAATGTTGTATTTCTTCATAAGGTCCTTGGAGAAAGCCTTGCTTCCCTCCAAAATGGCTGCGTTCTTACGAGGGCCGAAAGCGCGTATTCCACGGGCTTCAAGTACATCCACAAGACCGCCTACAAGGGGATCGTCGGGTCCCACAATTACAAGGTCAACAGCCTTTTTGACCGCAAAATCTGCGATTTTGTCAAAGTCCATAACCTTAATATCCACGCATTCCGCAATCGCCGCAATTCCCGCATTGCCGGGAGCCGCATAAATCTTGGAAACTCTTTTTGATTTGTTAACGCTTGTGGCAATGGCATGCTCTCTGCCGCCGCTTCCCACAATAAGCACTGTCATACCCATGGTACTATCCTCCTATACATTCGGAGACTGTCGTCATCCTATCTGAAGCTCACCCGCTACAATCTTTCGAACCGTCTCGGGAAGTATAATCCACTCCGCCTGCTCCATGACTCTCTTCTGAAGAATCTCGGGAGTATCGCCGTCCTCGACGCATACTGCCTTCTGGGCAATAATCTTGCCGGTATCGATACCTTCATCCACAAAATGCACCGTGGCACCCGTCACCTTAACGCCGCGGGCAAGCACACCTTCATGCACCTTAAGTCCATAGTACCCCTTTCCGCAAAAAGAAGGTATTAAGGAAGGATGAATATTTATTATTCTATTCTTAAATTCTCTGATTACGCATACCGGAACGTTTACAAGGAAGCCTGCAAGCACGATAAGCTCTGGCTTACAATCCTTAAGTCCCTGAAGCAAAGCCTCGTTAAAGGCTTCTCTGTCGGGGAAAGTCTTAGGAGATATGCACACTGCTTCAATACCGCGGTTCTTCGCTCTCTCTAAGGCAAAAGCACCCGGATTGTTGCTGATGACACGCACAATCTCCGCACCGGGAATCCTGCCCGCATCAATAGCATCGAATATCGCCTGAAGATTCGTACCGCCGCCGGATACGCATACACAAATTCTCATAAACAAATGCTCCTAACGGATTAAATAAGCTTAACACCCTTCTCGCCGGAAATGGTCTTACCGATGATATAAGGGGTATCGCCTGCAGCCTTGATGGCAGCGATTGTATCTTCAACATCGTTCTTGTCCACGCATACTACCATGCCGATGCCCATGTTGAAGGTGTTATACATCATTTCTTCGCTGATGTCGCCGGTCTTCTGAAGCATCTTAAAGATAGCGGGTACTTCATAGCTGTCCTTCTCAACCTCTGCCACGATTCCGTCGGGAAGCATTCTCGGAATGTTCTCATAGAAGCCGCCGCCTGTGATATGGCTGCACCCCTTAACGGTTACGCCGTATTCCTTAATGCTCTTTAAAGCTCTTACATAGATTCTGGTAGGCTCAATCAATGCCTCTCCGAGAGTCTTGCCAAGTTCCTCATAATAAGTGTTAAGGCTGTCGGTTGTCATCTCAAATACTTTTCTCACAAGAGAAAATCCGTTGGAATGAACACCTGTCGAAGCCATTCCTATAAGTACGTCACCGGGCAAAATATTCTCGCCGGTAATCAAATCTTTTCTGTCTACCACACCTACGGAGAATCCCGCAAGGTCGTATTCATCCTCAGGCATAAGTCCGGGATGCTCTGCAGTCTCACCGCCGATGAGTGCACAGCCCGACTGTCTGCAGCCTTCAGCCACACCGCCTACAATTGTCGCAATCTTCTCGGGATAATTCTTACCGCATGCTATATAGTCAAGGAAAAACAAAGGCTCGCCGCCTGCGCAGGCTACGTCGTTAACACACATTGCAACAGCATCGATTCCGATGGTATCGTGCTTGTCAAGAAGGAATGCAAGCTTAACCTTGGTACCGCATCCGTCTGTTCCCGAAAGAAGTACCGGGTCCTCCATATCCTTAATGCTGTCAAGGGAAAAGGCTCCCGAAAATCCGCCGATTCCTCCCAAAACTTCGGGTCTGAAGGTACTCTTAACCGCCGCCTTCATAAGCTCCACGGATTTGTAACCGGCTTCGATGTCAACTCCCGCGTTCTTGTAATCAAGTCCCATAACGTTTCTCCTTGTTATTTGCTGTAGTTTTTGTAGCCGTTTTCCTGAAGGTTAGCATCCTTTTTCTCAACGGCTTCTTTCATTTTCTGAGTGTAATCTTTGAGTTTATTTAAGAGGCCCGCATCACTTACCGCAAGCATCTTAACAGCGAGAAGTCCCGCATTCTGACCTCCGTTAATGGCTACGGTGGCAACGGGAATGCCGCTTGGCATCTGGACGATTGAATATAAAGAATCCTTGCCGCCAAGGCTTGTGGTATGCATAGGAATACCGATAACCGGCATAGGGAAAATAGCCGCGCACATACCGGGCAGATGAGCTGCCATGCCTGCGCCTGCGATAATCACCTTAACGCCTCGCTCCTCTGCGGTCTTGGCGTATTCGAAAAATGTGTCGGGCTCTCTGTGAGCCGAAATGATGCGCATCTCGTAAGAAATGCCGAACTCTTCGAGTATGTCTGCGGCCTTGGCCATTACAGGCATATCGGAGTCGCTTCCCATAACGATGGATACTGTAGCCATATCAATGTCCTTTCGTAAACCGTGTGCTCTGACGCAGTCAGATTCCAGCGTACAGAATTGCACTCACTATCAGCACATTCACCACATTCCACCCGATTCCGATATACGAAAACAGATAGAACTTATCGGGCTCTGACTTGCCGAGCGCGCCAAGGATAATCCCAGCCGCCGCAAAAATGGTGCAAAGAAAAGCCGTAGCACCGAAGGATCCTCCCACTTCTCCCCTTCTTGCATATGACGTAATAATCACAAGCATTAAAAAGATAAAAGAAAGAACCGCGAGAATAGTGGAAAAAATACCCTTCTCCGTATGCTTTTTGTCAGAATAGATGTATTTGTGCTGTTTCTTTTTCATAACAATAAATATTCTATATTCTATTTAGGCCCGTGACAATGAGAAATTGCACGAAATACGCTTTAAACTGCGCCGTATTCCTTGTAATATGCGTCAATTGCCGCTGCGATTTCGTCATTGATTACCACGCGACCTTTAACCTCGCGGTTGGTAAGATGTTCTTTAACCTCAGCCATGGTAACGATAGCTGCGGTATCAAATCCGTACAGATCCTTAATCTCGTCAAGCGCGCACTTGGTGCCCTGACCTCTCTCCATTCTGTTAAGAGAAACCATAAGGCCGAGAATCTCGACATTGGCCTGTGCTCTGATAATGGGGAAGGTCTCCTCGATAGACTTACCGGAAGTGGTAACGTCTTCGATAATTACAACTCTGTCGCCGTCCTTAAGCTTGGAGCCAAGAAGGATGCCTGTGTCGCCGTGGTCCTTAACTTCCTTACGATTTGAGCAGTATCTTATCTCCTTACCGTATAACTTGGAAAAAGCAATTACCGTTGCAACAGATAACGGAATACCCTTGTATGCGGGTCCGAAGAGCACATCGAAGTCTGTGCCGAACTTGTCATGAATGGCCTTGGCATAGTACTCACCGAGCCTCATAAGCTGTGAGCCTGTTACATATGCGCCCGCATTCATAAAGAAAGGGCTCTTACGACCGCTCTTTAATGTGAAGTCTCCGAACTTAAGAACATCGGCCTCCACCATAAATTCAATAAATTCCTGCTTGTAGCTTTCCATAATGTATCCTCTCAATGTACCTATTAGAAAATTCTGTTGATATCTTCTCTCATGTCGATAACTGCCTGACGAGCCGCATCTGCGTAGCCTGTCTCGCCAAAGGACTTGTATTTCTCCTGCTGGTAAGCAGCGATGATGCCTCTTGAAGAGTTAACGATTGCGCCAAGACCGTCTTCGTTAAAGAAAGGTCTCAACCCGTCTGCTGTACCGCCCTGTGCGCCGTAACCGGGTACCAGGATGTAAGCCTTGGGCATAACCTTTCTCATTGCAGCACCCATTTCGGGATAGGTAGCGCCTACCACTGCACCTACATAGCTGTAAGAATCGCCCATGAGGTCAGCGCCCCACTCGGCTACCTTCATGGCTACCTGCTCGTATAAGGGCTTACCGTCTATTAATCTGTCCTGGAACTCGCCTGAGCTGGGATTGGATGTCTTAACAAGTACGAAAATGCCCTTTTTCTCCTTGCGGCATACGTCCATGAAGGGCTTGATGCCGTCGATTCCAAGGTAAGGGTTAACGGTTGCGAAGTCCTCGCCGAAGCCTTCGTACTTAACACCTTCTATCTCTACGCCGGAGAGATGACCAACCGCGTAAGCTTCGCTTGTGGAGCCGATATCGCCGCGCTTAATGTCGCCAAGGACGATGAGTCCCTTGCTGTGGCAGTAGTCAACGGTTTCCTTAAATGCTAAAACGCCTTCTACGCCGAACTGTTCGTACATGGCAATCTGAGGCTTAACGCAGGGTACTAAGTCTGCTATAGCATCTACAATGCCCTTATTGTATTCTACAATTGCCCTTGCGGCACCTGTAAGATTGGCGCCATACTCCTTAAAATTCTTCTCCTTAAGGTAGTTAGGCATAAGCTTAAGAGTCGGATCGAGTCCTACTACTATGGGAGCGTTTGTTGCCTTGATACGCTCGACAAGTTTGTTAATCATCTGGTTCCTCCGTATGTATCATTCTGGGTAAACTTTAAAAAAGGAGGTTGATTATCTCAACCTCCTTATATTTATACTGTAACATGCGCCTCGGTTTCAACATATTTTTTGATATTGGAGGCATTTACGTATTTCTTGAACTCTCCTTTATCAACCACCACAAGAGTCGGCGCCTGCATGATTCGGTATCTTTCCACAAGCTCGCGATTCTCTTCGGCATCAATCAGAATGTAGTCGATTCCTTCAAGCATTTCCTTGGCAAGCTTACAGTTCGGGCAGGTCTTGGTAGTGAAGAGGTACTTAACATTAACGGGTTCCTCTACGCTTACCTCCTGATTCTCGTCGGCTGAAATCTTGACAATTCTGCTTACAGGTCTCTTAAGGGAGGAATTGGCTATATCGTAGGTCTTACGATTGGTGTATTCCTGAGCCTTACCGTCGTTCCAGTTCTGAACGGGTCTGTAGTAACCTGTTATACGGCTGTAAACCTCTGTGGTCTCACCACAGAAAGGACAAACCTTCTTCTCACCTGCGAGATATCCGTGATTCTTACAGATAGAATATGTAGGTGAAAGTGTATAGTAAGGAAGCTTGTAATTGTCTGCAATTGTCTTAACCAGGTTAGCCGCTGCCTTCCAGTCGGGAAGCTTCTCACCGAGGAACGCATGGAATACGGTTCCTGAAGTGTAAAGTGTCTGAAGCTCGTCCTGAATGTCGAGAGCATCGAAGATGTCCGATGTAAACTCAACGGGAAGATGAGACGAATTGGTGTAGTAAGGTGTATCACCGGGCTTACCCGCGGTCTTGATGGCGGGCCATCTCTTCTTGTCGTGCTTGGCAAGTCTGTATGTGGTACTCTCGGCGGGAGTAGCCTCAAGGTTGTAAAGATCACCGTACTGCTGCTGGTACTCGGACAAGCGGTTACGCATGTGATTTAAAACCTTCTTGGTAAACTCCTGAGTCTTAGGATCGGTCATGTCTGCCCTTAACCAATTAGCGTTAAGACCCACTTCGTTCATACCGATAAGACCGATTGTCGAGAAGTGATTGTCAAATGTTCCGAGATATCTCTTGGTGTAAGGATACAAGCCTTCTTCAAGAAGCTTGGTAATTACGCCGCGCTTAATCTTAAGAGATCTTGCGGAGATATCCATTAATCTGTTAAGACGCTTAAAGAAGTCGTCTTCATTGGCTGAAAGATAAGCGATACGAGGCATGTTGATGGTAACAACGCCTACGGAACCTGTTGACTCACCCGAGCCAAAGAAACCGCCTGTCTTCTTACGAAGTTCTCTAAGGTCAAGTCTTAAACGGCAGCACATGGAACGAACGTCCGAAGGCTCCATATCGGAATTGATGTAGTTAGAGAAATAAGGTGTGCCGTATTTGGAGGTCATTTCGAAGAGAAGCTTGTTGTTCTCTGTCTCTGACCAGTCGAAGTCCTTGGTAATGGAATATGTGGGGATGGGATACTGGAATCCGCGTCCGTTGGCATCGCCTTCAACCATGGTCTCGATGAAGGCCTTGTTAATCATATCCATTTCTTTCTTACAATCTTTGTACTTAAATGCCTGAGGCTCGCCGCCCACGATTGCAGGAAGTTCTGCAAGGTCTGCGGGTACGGTCCAGTCTAAAGTAATGTTAGAGAAAGGAGCCTGAGTACCCCATCTTGAAGGAGTGTTAACGCCGTAAATAAAGGCTTCAATGCACTTCTTAACCTCGGGATATGTAAGGTTATCAATCTTAACGAAGGGTGCAAGATAAGTATCGAAAGATGAGAAAGCCTGTGCGCCTGCCCATTCGTTCTGCATGATACCGAGGAAGTTAACCATCTGGTTGCAAAGTACGGACAAGTGTCTTGCGGGTGCGGAAGTAATCTTACCGGGAATACCGCCGAGGCCCTCTGTAATAAGCTGTTTTAAAGACCATCCCGCACAGTAGCCTGTGAGCATGGAAAGGTCATGTATATGAATGTCGGCGTTTCTGTGCGCCTCTGCGATTTCGTCGTCATAGATTTCACTGAGCCAGTAATTCGCGGTAACGGCACCGGAGTTTGAAAGAATAAGGCCGCCTACGGAATACGTAACCGTGGAATTCTCTTTAACACGCCAGTCTTCAACCTTAACATAGCTGTTGACCACGTCTTTATAATCAAGGATGGTGGACTTCATCTCACGCATCTTTTCATGCTGCTTACGATAAAGAATATATGCCTTGGCAACCTCCGAATAGCCTGTCTGCTCAAGCACTCTCTCTACGCTGTCCTGGATATCCTCAACATGAATAGCGCCGTCTTTAACCTTGGACTGAAAATCTGCAGTAACCCTTAAGGAAAGAAGGTCGATGATGTCGTTGGAATACTCCATCTCCGTTGCCACAAAAGCTTTCATAATGGCATCGCTGATCTTAGTAAGTGTAAAATCTGATGCAGTCCCGTCTCTCTTAATTACCTGATACATTTTGGTTTATTCTCCCTTTTGTTTATTACCAAACCCCGTGCCTTTAGTGTATCAAAGTAGTCATTGAAAGTCAATTGAAAAAACACAAAATATCGAGATTTTTATATTATGTAACCCCAATATCTTGTGTTTTTGTTGTCTGAAAACTATATGCAAATTTGAGTTTTTCCCGTGGTTGACACATCTTAATCAAACCGGTCAATTTTTAGGGAGGTTGACATAACAGAAACACCCCACCATATAGTGGGGCGCCGGCATTCACTGTCTTGTATGTCGTGTTGCAAGGAACAATTCCTCGTGCTGAGCTGCCTCGTCCTTAGGGTACTTACTAAGGTACGCTTCCATCTTCTCTCTCGCAGTGTCAAAATCCAGCAGATACTCGTAAGTTATCGCCTCATTATAAAGAAGCTCCTTCTCCCACTCGGGTGCATCGAGCTTTAAACCAAAAGAAAATGCCGATAACGCACCTTCATAATCGCCTAGCTTCCAGCGGCATACACCGAGCTGATTGTAGACGGCGGCGTTGTTGCCTTTCTTTTCCAGATATGCGGCATAAAGGCTTGCGGCGTATGAATAATCCGACATAGCTTCGTAAGTCTTACCGAGTACCAAAATCGACTCGGGGTCCGTATCGTTCTTGGCCTTCTCTAAATATACGCGGGCATTTGAATAATCACCGAGACAATAGTGCATGCGCCCGCGGTCATAGTCGGAAATCTTACGCGAGCCATCCTCAAGAATGGCCTTAAGATAAGACTGAGCTTCGGTTTCAAAGCCTGCATTTAAAATTGAATAGAAAATATCTATGTGAAGATCGTAATTGTCATTGTCACCCGCCGTAACCTTGGCAAAGTCGGTGTCGGCGCCGGTCTTGTCGCCGGTCTTAAGCCTGCAAAGCGCGCGGCGATAATATGCGTCGGTAGCCTTGGGTCTCAAGGTAACGATAGCGGAATATACGTCGGCGGCTTCGGAGTATCTGCCTGCCTTCTCGTAAGCGTAGCCGAGGTAGTAGTTAATGTCGTAATCCACTTCCTTGATACGACCGTTACTCTTCTCAAGGGCTTTTATCAGTGCCGCTGCGCCCTCGTCGTACTCGCCGTTGGCTATATAAGCGATTCCGAGACCTCTGTAGGCGTCCTTTCTGTCGTCTTCCTCCGCCAGAGACTTAAGGAAATTGTCTCTTGCCTCGGGATACTGATTATTCAAAAGATACGCATAAGCGGTATCGTAATACATCGTAGGCTTCTTGCCACAGCCCGTAAGCAAAACGGTTCCCGCAAGAAATGCAGTTGTAAGTAGGGTTAACAGTTTCTTTTTCATAGAATTGATTTTAGCATATCTCACTAGAAAAAGCATCGTTTGACAAAAAATTCCATAAAACTTAACAAATCGTATTTTGTGCCTCAATTTCCCGTTGTGTGGGCAAAAAAAGTATGCTATTTTTTAAATGTATTTTTCTTGCGCGCGTTTTTCTTTTGCGCATACTAACTATATATTGAAGAAAAGAGGAGCACAATGGGCGGATTTTTTGGAGTCGCAGCCAAAAAGGACTGCGTATTCGATTTGTTTTTTGGAACGGACTATCACTCTCACCTTGGCACACGTCGCGGCGGTATGTGTGTGTATGACAAGGAGAAAGGATTCGACCGCGCCATTCACAGCATTGAGAACTCACCCTTCAGAACCAAGTTTGACAAGGAAGTTCAGCAGGCGAAAGGCAACCTCGGTATCGGCTGCATATCCGATTACGAACCCCAACCCTTAATCGTGCGCTCCCATCACGGCACATATTCCCTTACTACAGTCAGCAAGATTAACAATACCGAAGAGCTCGCGGAAGAAATTTTCGCGCACGGTCATTCCCACTTCCTTGAAATGAGCGGCGGCGAGATTAACGCTACCGAGCTTGTGGCGGCGTTGATTAATGAAAAGGACAATCTGGTAGACGGTATCAGCTATGCTCTTGATAAGATAGACGGTTCGTTATCGCTTCTTTTGCTTACTCCCAAAGGTATATATTGCGGCAGAGACAAGCTTGGCCGCACCCCCATTGTTATAGGACATAAAGACGACGCTTTCTGCGCCGCTTTCGAGAATTTTTCATACAAGAACTTAGGCTATTCGGACTACAAGGAGCTTGGTCCCGGCGAGGTATGCGTTATCACGCCCACGTCCTGCACCACACTTGTTAAGCCCGGCGACAAGATGAAGATTTGTACCTTCTTGTGGATTTATTACGGATATCCGTCCAGCTCCTACGAAGGTATCAGCGTTGAGAGAATGCGCTACATCTGCGGTGAAAAGATGGCCAAGCGCGATACTGCTAAGCCCGATGTTGTGGCAGGCGTTCCCGATTCAGGACTTGCCCACGCAATCGGCTATGCCAATGAATCGAAGATTCCCTTCTCCCGCCCCTTCATCAAGTACACGCCTACATGGCCCCGTTCCTTCATGCCTACCATGCAGTCGCAGCGTAATCTTATCGCCAAGATGAAGTTGCTCGCTGTTGAGGATTTGATTCGTGATAAAAAGCTTCTTTTGATAGACGACTCCATCGTGCGCGGCACACAGCTTCGCGAGACCACCGAGTTTCTTTATAAGTCCGGTGCCAAGGAGGTTCACATCCGTCCCGCCTGCCCTCCGCTTCTCTACGGCTGCAAGTACTTAAACTTCTCCCGTTCGTCGTCGGAAATGGATCTTATCACCAGACGCGTCATCGCCAAGCTCGAAGGCACCGCCGACGTTTCCCAGGAAGTGCTCGACGACTACGCCAACCCCGACTCCGAGCGCTACGCCACCATGGTTGAAGAGATTCGCAAGGAACTTAACTTCACCTCCCTCGCCTTCAACCGTCTCGACGACATGCTCGACGCCGTCGGCATCGATAAGTGCAAGTTGTGCACTTACTGCTGGGATGGCAAGGAATAATTGATTTGTATAAGCCCTGACATTTGTTTGTCGGGGCTTTTTTTATCCCAATAGCAATTTTTCTCTGAATTGGGATAAGTTTTATATAAAATCCGGTCCGTTTCGTAGCTGTTTATCCCAATATGAAAAAAGTTCGAAATTGAGATAAGAAATCGACCAAAAGTTATCCCAATATTTCAATTTTTCCGTATTGGGATATGTTGATTTACATAACAATTAAAAAGTGCTATTTTTTTATCCCAAAATCACATTTTTTCTGTATTGGGATAACGCAAAAGAAAAACCACCGAAATCACTCGGTGGCAATCGCAAAATCAATTATATATCGTTCAAAAACGGTGCCTCGTCATCATAATCCGCGATTTCGGCAACAGGGATTGGAAGCTTAAGCCCAATTGACGGCTCCTTATAGTTAAGTCTTCCGGTGTAGCCCTTGCCGCCGTGGAAGTCGGTTTGGTAGAGCATAATCACGTCGTCTGATGTCGAAAGAAAGGCGTGGCCGAAGCCTGTGGGAACGTAAGTCATGAGGCAGTTGTCTGCAGAAAGTTCGGCTGATTCCCACTTAAGGTAGGTCGGGGAATCGGGACGAAGGTCGATAATGTAATCCATGCCGCGACCTTTAATAAGGCTTATGAGCTTGGCTCCCGGGCGCTCTGTTGTCTGGAAATGTATGCCAAAGAAAGTGCCTGTGCGAGGCATAGCGTAAGTGCGGGTTTCAAGAGGTGTGAATTCAATACCCAAAGCCCGCAGCTGCTCGTCATTGCCGATTACCCGCATGGGACCTCTGTTGTCGGTGCGGGATACGGTCTTAATAAGCTTTGCTTCTTCAAAAAATGACTTAACAATCTCCATTGCTACGCCCTTACCCCTTAAAGCCGAAATCATTAAGGAACTGCTCTATGACTTCATCGCGGTTTCTGGCAGTCTCATAATAAGGTATGCCAAGTTTCTCGCACTGCTCTCGCATGAGAATGCTCTGCTCCACTATATATACCGCGCCCTCGCGCAGCTCTTCGTCGGACTTGTAAAAAGTATAGTCCTTCTCGGTGTCATATTTCTTTTGGATTAAGAATCGCTCCTCGGGCGTAACGTCCGAAGTGATGAAATAGACTATATCGCAGTTGGCACCGCGAATATATTTATCGTAATCCTCCGGAAGCAGCTGGTACATATCAAGCACCATGCCGGGCGTGTGCTCGTCGTACTCTCCGCTTTCTAACATTGCCCGTACAAAAGGAGCCATCTTGCCACTGATTACGCGAAGCGTCTCCTCAGACGACAATCCCTGATATGTGCTGACACCGGTCTCGGGAAAGCACTTCTCGAAACCGGCGATAATCGAATCCATACTGACATGCTGATAGCCGTATTTACTCGCAAGCAGATGAGAAACTGTGCTCTTGCCTGCTCTCGGAACCCCCGAAACAATAATATTGTTTTTCATGTAATAACCCCCCAAAATATCGCTATTTTACTCGAAAACAAGTATACCATATCTCATTCGAATATAACAAAGAAAGTATCTTTGATAATTCCAAGCGGCTCGCGCAACATATTAGTCGGAAGAAATCTCGGAACTGAAGGCGCTGCTATTCCCTCAATTGAAAGTCCCGTGATTTTCTTGGCGAGGAACATTCCTCGGAATACATGGAAATTGCTGGTGGCGACGCCGATTCTTGCTGCGTCAGGGCGGTTGGCCTTTAAGATTTCGAAGGAATTTTCGATGTTTTCTCTGGTGTTAACAGACTCTGTCTCGGCAAATACTCTGGATTCATCAATACCGCGACCGATAAGGTAGTTCCTGCCGCCTTCGCCTTCGCTAATTATCTCATTGTAGCCTTGCGCGCCTGTCACAATGCAGATGGTATCGGGGTTCTCGACAAGGTAATCATAAGCCGCATCAAGCCTCTGTCTGTAAACTACGCTTGGGCCGTTATCAAACATCTGCGCGCCAAGCACTATTACGCAGTCAAGTCCGGGCTTTGCCTTTGCGTGGAATTTGGACACTATAAGAAGTTCGATAATTGCAAACATGGAAATTGACACCACAAGCAATATCACCGCAGTCTTACGGAGCCAAAGCGGAATCTTCCCCCAGCGCCCCTTACCCATTAAAAAGGCGCAAAAGAAAAGGAATGCCGCAACCGCAATCCACAAAAGGTAGGTAAACGTGCCGGTCTTTAATGAGAAAACAGCGTAGGAATAATAAAGCAGATACACTCCGAACGCTATAAGCATCAATCTTATAATCAATAATATATATTTCTTCAAATACTACCCCTTTCCAAGCCCAAGTAGTCATAAATAGTAAAATTGCCGGGCCATTATTTAGCCCGGCATGTCTATCTTAGAAATCGTCGCTTTGCTCAAGCGGAATGTAAGAACGTTTAAGGCTTACATCTCTACCGCCCACTTTTACAATGTTATTGTAAAAAGCAAGGAAAATCATAAGAATCAGTACTACAATACAACTAATTAATCTTTTTGCCCTCATAAAAGACCCCCTTTAAAGACTAACTGTTTGCTTGTTACAGTGTTATCTTATCAGGGGGTTCTAAAGAAGACCTTCATAAAAAACTTAAGGTTTTATTAACGTTATTTAGTTGCCTGCCGCCGCAATTAAAGCCGCAATCTGTTCGGGAGTCATCTTGGCATTGGGGTCTGCGGGCATCTCAACCGCGGGCGCGGGAGCGGGTTCGGGTGCAGGCTCAGGAGCTGCTTCGGCTACGGGTTCCGGTGCGGGTGCAGGCTCGGGTGCTGCTTCGGCTACGGGTTCCGGCGCAGGTTCGGGCGCGGGAGCTTCAGCCTTGGCGGCTTTCTTGGTAGCCTTCTTCGCCTTCTCTTCCGCTACGGGTTCCGGAGCGGGTTCGGGTGCCGCCTCGACTACGGGCTCGGGCGCAGGCTCTGCTGCGACTTCAGCCGCCGGCTCGGGAGCCGGTTCCGGTACCGCTTCGACTACAGGCTCAGCTGCGGGCGCAGCTTCTTCCGCAGGCACCTCAGCAGCCGCTTCAGCCGGCACTTCGGCCGGAGCCTCGCCGAGCTCCTCCGCTACCGCCTCAGCTACCGCTTCGGCTACAGGCTTCTCTAAGAATTCCTGTACTGCCGCATCGGCCTCGCTTAACACGCTGTCGGCCATAGCCGCCACATCTTCGGTAGCAACCGCTTCTTCTGCTCCTGCAAGTAACGCTTCTGTTTCAGCCGCAAGCGCTTCAAGATTTACTTCGCCGTCAGCCACAGCCGCAACTTCTTCAGGTGCGGCATCAACCGCTATATCACCAAGTCCGTTAAGAAGTGCTTCTGCCTCGGCCGCAATAGCATCTACGGATGCTTCCGCGCCGGCTTCTTCTGCCACGGGCTCTTCCACTGCTATATCTGCAAGTGCCGCATCGAGATTAACATCTTCTGCGACTATATCACTAAGTCCTTCAAGGTTAACATCTGCAGGAACTTCTTCCGTCGCGATATCGCCAAGGGCGCCGAGTTCAGCATCAAGAGCCACCTCTGCAACCGCCTCATCCACTGCTATATCGCCAAGACCTTCAAGTCCCGCATCAACAGCCACATCTTCCGCAGCCAAATCGCCAAGTCCCTCTAGTGCAGCCGCAATATCGCTGTCGCTCACTTCTTCGGCGCCGGCTTCAAGTGCTACGCTTTCATCGGCATTAAGCAATGCTTCCACCGAAGCGGACAAGTCATCGGTTTCTACCGGAGCCTCGACTTCGCCCATGCTTATGTCAGCACTTAAATCTATATCGCCATCTTCACCGAGAGCTTCTCCAAGCACCTGTCTGTTTCTGCCCATAAATCCAAGCGGCTTCATATCGGGTGCTTCAACGCCTTCAGAGCCCGCAACCACATCATCCATATGCGGCACATCACTCATGGCATCAAGAGTCTTCTTAAGCTCCTCGAAGGTTCTCTTTAAGTTATCGTAATCACCGATCTTTGCCTTAAGAGCTTCGTTTTCTTTGGCAAGCTCATTCTTTTCTTTTAACGTCTTATCAAGTAAGCGCGCAAGGAAAAAAGAACTGAAAACATAGTCCTTAAGCATGGGATCGAGGCAACTGATGTTGAGTTCCTCAAGCACTTCCATATCAACAGGCAGATCGTTTAGCATAAATGTTCTCTCCTTTGTGAATAAGATAAAAATCCTTACTAATTCCTATTTACCTTACCACATTACCTGTTAAAGCCCTATTAAATAGGCACTTTTTGAATTTCAGTTTTAACTGAAATTCAAAAAAGCGGCCACCCCAAGCCACGTCGCCACGAAGGGGAACGTGCACAAAGAGCAACCGCTTTTTTGTAGTTCTATCTTAATCCAACTTCTTTTACACTATTCTTATCTTCTTGCCATAGCTTCTTCGAAGTCCTTGGTTCCTGCGAAAATCTCGAACTTGTAAGGATTCTTGTGAAGAGCTTTGGCGCGCTTGAAGATTACGCCTAAGCAGATGACATTGGCCGCAAGTGCCAGGATTGCTACTACACCCTGAGCTGTAGGATTAGCTGTAATACCTGCAGAAGTGAGTTCCTGTACGGTCTTAAACTTGGTCATGTCAATTGCGGTGATACCGTGCTCCACAGCTCCTGCGTAAAGTGAAGGAAGTGTTGAGAACGGTGATGTAATCTGGAAGAGCGGGAATACCTGAGCGAACATACACCAGATTGCAAGGGTGTTGGCACGGTTCTGAATCCAGCCGCCTTTGTTCCAGAATGCATTGGCAAATGTGGGAGCAAGCAAAAGTGCCACACCACAGTACCATGTATGGGTAGGAAGGTTACAGTAAGTATACTCAAAGTTCCATACATCGTAAGCGATAATGAACCAGAAGGTCATATCGGGCCAGAGCATATCGTCTTTCTTCTTGGAAGAGTAGATACCCCACCAGCCTGTCATACAAAGGATGTTGAGTACGCCTGCGATAGCGTTGACAATGTTCCACCAGCCGCCGTATAACCATACGTTCTCGGAAGAGAACCACCAGCCGCCTGCCATTCCGCCTGCGTTAAAGCCGTTAACAGCAGACTCAATGTCGGAGCCGACAGCGATTAAAATGTTGATAGCAACGATTACGAAAGGCCAGGGCTTAAACCAGTCTTTCTTACCGATGCCCCATCCGTATTTAATCATCATAAATCCTACACAGCCGATATCTGCCGCATAGAGTTTAGCGTAGTGGAACCATCCGTTCATGTAAAGAACCGTCTGATTGCTCTGCGCCCAAGCCGCACCGCTCTTGTAACCGAGAGTAGCAGCAATAAAGTAAACCGTTAAAATAATAGGTATAACGATGAATACGCACACACCGCCGACCTTTGTTCTTCTGCCGATTTCGTTCATAAGAATCAATCCGCAGAATACGAGGACGAAGCCCAGAAGCTGCATCATGGACTTATCGCCGTAAAGTTGGAAAAGCATATTATATCCTCCTTAATCCTTTTCTATGCATCATCGGGTTCTACGACCCGCTGATTTCTTTAATCATAAATTCGTTCCCCTGCTGTAAGAACGTGTGGGTACTGCCGCAATTCGGACAGGTCTTGCCGTTTTCTATGGTGTCAAAAGAAGTCTTACAGTCTTCGCAAAAAGAAATGGCTTCGATGGGCTCTATGATAAGCTCGGCCTCCTTAAGCAAATCCGTCTTCTTGACCGCCCAGTTCCAACAGTCGGTAAGGTACTCAGGGATAACCGTCGATACCTTACCAAGCTGCAATGTTACGGAAGAAATTCCTGTCAGATTGTTCTCACGGCCCACAGCCGTGACATCGTCGATTATGTGAAAAACAACACCTAATTCATGCATAATCTTTTATTCCCATGTTTCGTTCTTCTTAGGCTTAACGCGTACCTTGATAGCCTGCTTTAAACCGTTGGGAAGAATGTACTTAAGCTTGTCTTCGCTCTTAC
This sequence comes from Lachnospiraceae bacterium, assembly GCA_017544835.1. Taxonomy (GTDB): domain Bacteria; phylum Bacillota; class Clostridia; order Lachnospirales; family Lachnospiraceae; genus UBA1258. Next base: position 33,572 of record JAFYDI010000018.1, read on the forward strand.
GCATGGTAGAAGCTTCGGGAACGTCTCTTCTTAAGTGGATGGCGTCGAATTCACAACGGGTTGTGCAAAGTCCGCAGCCTACGCACTGGTTCTGGTCCACGATTGTGGCACCGCAGCCCAGGCATCTTGCGGTTTCTTTCTTAACCTGCTCTTCTGTGAATACAAGCTTCTTGTCTCTGAAGGAAAGCTTGTCGCCTTCTTTGTATCCCGGAATCTGACGGGATGAGTTGTCGTAGCTTTCAACAGAGATATCGTCCTTGTTAAGCTCAACGTAAAAGTTCTGGTTACGTCCGATGGTAAGTGAAGCGTGAGGCTGTACGAATCTGTGGATTGATGTAGCTGCTTCTTTACCTGCCGCAATAGCATCTATCGCGAACTTAGGACCTGTATATACGTCACCGCCTACGAAAATATCGGGTTCAGCGGTCTGATATGTCTTAGCGTCCGCAACGGCACCGTTACCTCTGCCAAGCTCAACCTTGGAGCCTGCAAGTAAGTCGCCCCATACGATGCTCTGTCCGACCGCGAGAACGATGTGCTTACAATCGATTCTCATGGTGTCGTTCTCATCGTACTGAGGATTGAATCTGCCGTCTGCATCCTTAACGCTGGTACATTTCTTGAAGGTAATGCCGCATACAGCGCCGGCCTCGTCTAAGTGAATCTCCTTGGGACCCCAGCCGCCGTGGAACTCTACTCCGTCCTCTTCGGCTTCTGCGATTTCGTATACAGCTGCAGGCATAATGTCTCTTGTCTCAAGAGATACCTGAGTAACCTTAGGTGCGCCTACTCTTACGGCGTCGCGTGAGCAGTCGATGGCAACGTTACCGCCGCCGATTACCACTACATCACCCTTGATGTCGTAAGATTCGTTGGCATTGACTTCACGAAGGAAATCAACTGCGGTGACAACGCCCTTACCGTCTTCACCCGCTACTCCTACTTTACGACCGCCCTGGCAACCGATTGCTATATAGAATGCCTTGTAGCCCTGAGCGCGAAGCTCATCAAGAGTAATGTCCTTGCCTACTTCTACGCCGCACTTAAACTCAACGCCCATAATGCGCATGATTTCAACTTCGGCATCGATAACGCTCTTTTCAAGCTTGTAGGATGGAATACCGTAGGTAAGCATACCGCCGGGACGTGCATTCTTCTCAAATACGGTAGGTCTGTAGCCTCTCTCTGCAATGTAGTAGGCACAGGAAAGACCTGCGGGACCCGCACCGATAATGGCAATCTTTTCTTCGAACTCGCCGACAACCTTGGGAATAACCTTCTTAGGTATAAATCTGGTCTCTGCATCAAGGTCCTTCATCGCAATAAACTTCTTAACTTCATCGATTGCGATTGCTTCGTCGATGGTGCCTCTTGTACATGCATCCTCACAACGACGGTTACAGATGTGACCGCAGATTGCGGGAAGCGGATTGTTCTTCTTAATAAGTGCCAAAGCCTCTGTGTACTTACCCTGTGAAGCGAGCTTCAAATAGCCCTGAACAGCGATGTGTGCGGGGCAGGCTGTCTTACAAGGTGCGGTACCTGACTTATGGGTTTCGATTCTGTTGTTGTCTCTGTAATCCCAGTCCCAGTCATCCTTGCTCCAAGGCTTGTCGGAAGGAAGTAAGTGCTTGGGATACTTAACGTCGGTTCCGTCTTTCTTACAAAGCTTCTGGCCAAGGGATAATGCACCGGCAGGACATACTTCTACGCAACGTCCGCAGGCAACACATTTTTCTTTGTCCACGTGAGCCCTGTAGGCTGAAGCCGACATGTTGGGTGTGTTAAATAACTGTGATGTACGAAGTGCATAGCACACGTTAACGTTACAGTTACAGATAGCGAAAATCTTGTTCTCACCGTCGATATTGGTAATCTGGTGTACGAAACCGTTCTCCTCACCTTTCTTAAGAATCTCGAGAGCTTCTTCCTTGGTGATGTAACGTCCGCCCTTGCCGGTCTCGACTACGTAATCGGCCATGTCGCCCACAGCGATACACCAGTCGTGGAAGTCATCCGCACAACCTTCATCATAGGTCATGCGTGAACGACGACACGAGCAAGGAGATGCTGCGTACTTGCCATCATACTTGTCAAGCCAGTGAGAAATCTTCTCGATGGATATTGCTTCGTTGCACATATCCACTTCTTTCTCAACGGGAATAACGTGCATGCCGATGCCGGCTCCGCCTGCGGGTACCATAGGGGTAACCTTCTCAAGGGGGAGTCTTGTCATATGTTCAAAGAACATACCAAGCTCGGGATGCTCGTCAATAAGTTTAAGGTTCATGTTGGAGAACTCACCGGAGCCGGGCACGAACATGGGAAGTACCCACTGTTTCTCGTGCTTGTCATTCTCCCAGTTGTACTCAACAAGACCTGTGTAAGCAATCTTGTCAAGCATCTTGGTAAGCTCTTCATCAGACATTCCGGAACTCTTCTTTAAATCTTCGAAGGTCTTAGGCTGTCTGATAGCCTTGAAATTGTCGATAACAAACTTGGCAATGTTATCGTCGTCGTAACATAAAATACGCACTGCCCAGTATTCGGGATCGTCCTTGGTCACTTTGTGAAACTTAAGCTTAATCGGAATACGATCCGTTATGAGGGCACCAAGCTTTGCAATGTTTTCCTTAATAGGCTCGTTTACGTCAACGTAATCGGGTCTTAAGGGGTAATTGGGATCTTTACCTGCCATTCATATCCTCCTAACTCTAACCTAACAATTTAACTGTACTTGCCTTGTAAGCCCCATGGACTTATTCCGGCTTACCCTTTATTAATCCGAATTTCTTCTTCCAACCATTTCACAAATTCGTCGACTCCCTCGCCGGTCTTCGCGCAAATCGGAATGACCTTCGCATTGGGGTTACGAAGCTTTATGTTCTCCTTACATTTCTCCAAGTTGAAGTCAAAATAAGGCATAACATCAATTTTGTTAATCAGTACCACATCACAGATAGAAAACATGAGTGGGTACTTAAGCGGCTTATCGTCGCCTTCGGGTACCGAAAGAATCATTGCGTTCTTGGTCGCACCCGTATCAAACTCTGCGGGACACACAAGGTTACCCACATTCTCTAGTATAGCAAAGTCCACCTTACCATCTATTAACTCGTCAAGACCTTGTCTCGTCATGCCCGCATCCAGGTGGCACATACCGCCTGTATGAAGCTGAATTGACTTAACTCCGGTCTCCTTGGCAATAGCGATTGCATCAACGTCCGAGTCGATGTCCGCCTCCATAACACCTATGTTGTGGGTGTATTTCATGCGGTTGATGGTAGCTTTAAGGGTAGTGGTCTTACCGCTTCCGGGAGAAGACATAAGGTTCAAAAGAAAGATGCCCTTAGACCTAAGCTCTTCTCTTAACTTGTCTGCTTCTCTGTCGTTGCTTTCGTATACGCTTTTCTTAATTTCTATTACTTTAACAGCGTCCATAGCTCCTCCTATCAGCCCGGTGCTTCACTGTGCACCGGTATTAGTAGTAAAGTAAGCCCCACCCCATGTACATTAATTTGCTTTTGCTTTAATCTCCTCGCAGATTTCCACGTATCTCTTCTCGTCAATCTTGTAGAATCTTCTGTAAAGGATTACAGAGATTAACATGAAGCAGCAAGGTACGAGTGTCATGGCAAGAAGCAAACCGTTCTTTTGGCCGTTTGAAACCGAAGCCACAACTTCTGCAATCTTAGCTGCCTTAACTTCAGCAGTAATCTCGCTCTTCTCCGCAGCGGTTTCAAGGTCTGAGATAGCGTTTGTATACTGAGTAACCTTGCAGATAAGGTATGAAACCGTTGTGATTATTACGGTAAAAGAACTTGCCATCTTGGTAAGGAAAGGTCTCATGGAAGTAATAATCGCTTCGTCTCTGGTACCGTGCTTAAGCTCGTTGTACTCAACAGTGTTGATAATCGAAATCATCATGATTAAGTAAAGTCCGTACTGACCGAGGTTAGCAAGCATGAAGCCGCCTGTAAGTATCCAGAACTTAACCATTGTTGCGGGCATTAAGAAGCCTGCGCCAATCTGCATAAGGTATCCTACTGTAGCTACGGTACCCATCATGAATACCATTCTCTGTCTGTGGAACTTCTTGCTGAGCGTAGGATAAAGAATCATAAGCACTGCGGTTGCTGCCATACCGATGGTCTGGAATGTGCCGTAAAGTCCGCCTTCGTAGCCGAATTCAAAGTAAATATAGTTGGCACCTACGCCGCCGAGAACGATACCGTTACCGATCTGCTGAAGTAAGAAAATAAGGCAGATCCAAAGGAGCTGGTCGTTACCGCCGATGGTGGTGATAATCTTTTTAAAGCTTACCTTCGGAGCGGCTTTGGCCATATCGTCTCTGTTTTCTTTAACTCCGAAGAGTGTAAAAAGAATGAACAAAGGAGTAAGTATGCAGATAATAAGTGCGATACGTCCGTATGCAATCTTAGTGGTGCCGCCGAGTGCGAATTCACCTGCTGTAAATACAGGGATAAGTACTGAAGCAAGAGTACCGCCGATACCTGCGAAAAGTGTGGCGCGGGCAGTGAAAGCGTTTCTCTTGTCGGCATCTTTGGAAAGGGCGGGAACCATTCCCCAGTAGGAAATGTCGTGCATGGTGTAAGTAATGCTGTACATAAAGTAAATTACACCAAAGAACACTATAAAGTTCCAGCCTGTAAGGTCTGTGTTAAATGCAAGGTATACCACGATACTGGTCGAAAGAATACCTATCAAAAGCCAGGGCTTAAACTTACCCCATTTTGAACGTGTACGCTCGATAATGTTACCCATAATCGGGTCGTTTAAAGCATCAAATACACGCGCTGCTACCATGATAGCCGTTACTGCGGTAAGCTGTGCGGGTGTTAAGTTTCTTGTGTAAAGGATGTATAACATAATATAGTTCGTAAAGAGCGAATATATCATGTCCCTTCCCACGGTACCCAGGGGGTAGAAAAGCATGTTTTTCTTTTCCTGATTCATTGTCATATCCTCCAATACATTAATCTATACTCTCAATAAAGTACATTCTTGATGAAAAATCCTGGAACAGTCTGGTCTCTGCATTGTAGCCCGTTCCACCGAAAGCCTGCGTAAGCTTGATGCCCACGTTGTTAAGGAACGCTCCGCTTACCTTGTAGTCCTCAATCTCGCCGTCCATCTTCACAAACTTAGCTATGGCGTTGTGCATAAGCGAATCCTGCTTAACATGCACGGGAGCCACCTGATTGACTAAGCTTCCGAACTGCTTGATGTTGTGGCGAATCTGAACGTTGTATACATGGTATGTCATGTCATCCGCAAGGCCCACAGTCTTAATCTTCTTGTAGAAGTCGTTGGGGTTACAAAGCCCGTTCCAGATCATGGTAACCGCTTTCTTTTTATCGGGTGAAACCACCATCCACTGAGTGTCGCTTACTCTGTAGAAATCACCGCCAAAGAAAACGTCGCGCCACTCCTTATATGTCTCAATCTGAGCCTTAATTGCCTTAAAATCCTCTGCGCTGCATTCGCAAAGATTGATTTCGTATCCCAGAACTCCGAAGGCTGCCACGTTAAAGCGCGTATCCAAAGGAGTGTTCCTAAGCGTCTGATGATTGGGGCACGCAGACACATGTGCGGTGACCGTAGACATCGGATATCCGTAGCTGTAGCCTGTCTGGATGAAGGTGCGCTCATACGCGTCCGAGTCATCGCTTCCCCAGGTCTGAGGCATGTAGGCCGTCATGCCAAGGTCAAACCTGTTACCGCCGGATGCGCAGTTTTCAAAGAGCACATCGGGGAATTCTTCCGTAAGTGTCTTAAGTATGTCGTAAAGTCCGAGGACGTATCTGTGAGCTACTTCACCCTGTCTCTCCGGAGGAAGTGCCTTGGAATATACATCCGAGAACATTCTGTTCATGTCCCACTTAATGTAGCTTACGCCTTTAGAGCCTATGACGCGGCGCATGGAAGTCTTAACGTATTCACATACTTCGGGCTGTGTTAAGTCAAGTATCATCTGGTTGCGTCCCGGTGAGTTATCGCGTCCCGGAACCGTCATGGCATATTCGGGATGAGCCTTGAACAAATCGCTCTTCTCGCTTATCATTTCGGGTTCAACCCAGATACCGAAGTCAAGACCTATATCTCTAACCTTCTTAGCAAGTCCTTCTATGCCGCCCGGAAGCTTCTTCTTGTCTTCAACCCAGTCGCCTAAGGATGTGGTGTCGTCATTACGGCCCTTGAACCATCCGTCGTCCATTACAAGGAGCTCAACACCGGCTTCTTTGGCCTTTTTGGCTAGGCTTAAGATTCGTGATTCGCTGATATTAAA
>JAFYDI010000019.1 GCA_017544835.1 Lachnospiraceae bacterium
CATGCTTCCGTTGAAGGCGTTACAAAGTTCATCAAGGCTAAGGGCGGCAACAACTGCGTAGGTTACCTTATGTAGAAGGAGATCGAGTTCCTCGGCAACGCTGTTGAGAATCCCGTAAGACCTTTCGTAGCAATCCTCGGCGGTGCTAAGGTTGCCGACAAGCTTGCTGTTATCGATAACCTTCTTAACAAGTGCGATACCCTCATCATCGGCGGCGGTATGGCATACACCTTCCTCAAGGCTCAGGGCTATGAGATCGGTAAGTCCCTCGTTGATAACGAGAAGATCGATTACTGCAAGGATATGCTTGAGAAGGCAGATACCCTCATCATCGGTGGTGGTATGGCATTTACCTTCTTAAAGGCTCAGGGTTACGAAATCGGTAAGTCTCTTGTAGACATGGAGAAGATTGACTACTGTAAGGAAATGATGGCTAAGGCAGAAAAGCTTGGTAAGAAGCTTCTTCTTCCTGTTGATACCACCGTTGCAGCAGGTTTCCCCGATCCCATCGACGGACCCATCGAAGTATCCGTTGTAGCTTCCAACGCTATTCCTGCTGACATGGAAGGCCTTGATATCGGACCCAAGACTGCAGAACTTTACGCTGACGCTGTTAAGTCCGCTAAGACCGTTGTTTGGAACGGACCTATGGGCGTATTCGAGAACCCCACACTTGCAAAGGGTACCTTATCTGTAGCAAAGGCACTTGCTGAAGCATCAGCTACCACCATCATCGGCGGCGGCGACTCTGCAGCAGCTGTTAACCAGATGGGCCTTGGCGACAAGATGAGCCACATCTCTACCGGTGGCGGTGCTTCTCTTGAATTTCTTGAAGGCAAAGAATTGCCCGGAGTATATGCTGCAGACGACAAATAGTATATATGCGTAGATTAACAGCGTGGGAAAAGAAATATGCTTGCATAAATTTCTTTGAGCATGCTGTGAATCACATGCGTGAGCATGTACGGATTTGTTTACAAATGCTTAGCATATATGAAGGATAAGACGCGCAACATGAGTGAGGAAATGCGTAGCATTTTCGAACACTGGAGGGCGAATAAATTTAAAGGAGACTATTATGTCCAGAAGACGTATTATTGCCGGCAACTGGAAGATGAACAAGACTCCCAGCGAGGCAGTTGCACTTTGTGCAGAATTAAAAGACTTAGTTAAGAACGATGCAGTTGACGTAGTATATTGCGTACCTGCAATCGATATCGTACCTGTTGTAGAAGCTGTTAAGGGTACCAACGTTAAGGTTGGCGCCGAGAACTTCTACATTGAAGACAAGGGTGCTTTCACAGGCGAAATATCCGCTCCCATGCTCAAGGATGCCGGTGTTGAGTACATCATCATCGGTCACTCCGAGAGAAGAGATATCTTCGGTGAGAACGACATCCTTATCAATGCTAAGGTTAAGAAGGCTTTTGCGGCAGGCTTAAAGCCCATCCTTTGCTGTGGTGAGTCCCTTGCACTTCGTAAGGCAGGCACTTACAAAGAATGGATTGAAAGACAGATTAAGTGGGATCTTTCCGATGTTACTGCAGATCAGGTTAAGAACCTTGTAATCGCTTACGAGCCTATCTGGGCTATCGGTACAGGCGAGACTGCTACAGCCGATCAGGCTGAAGAAGTATGCAAGCTTATCCGCGACCTCATCGCTAAGATGTACGATGCAGCTACAGCTGAGGCTGTTCGCATCCAGTACGGCGGATCCATGAACGCAGGCAATGCCGCAGAGCTTCTTTCCAAGCCCGACATTGACGGCGGCCTCATCGGCGGCGCTTCACTTAAGCCCGACTTCGGTCAGATCGTTAATGCATAAAGCATTTTAAAGAGAGTGTCGTAATCTTCGGATTACGACACTTTTTTTGTCCCTGTTGTTGCTTTTGCTTACAAGAGAAGGTATATTTGATTGTGATGATTATTTAGAATGGCAGGTATGCAAATTTGGGGAAAAAGCGATTATTAATATGTGTAACGATGTGTGTTCTTTGGCTGAGTGTATGTATAACAGCATGCGCTCCCAAGAAAGAAGAAGACGCTCATGTACATAATTATGTGAGAGAAGTCACGATAGAGCCTACATGTACAGAGTTTGGGTTATACACCTATACTTGTGAATGCGGGGATTCATATACATTTCCGATAGCGAATATAGAACATACCTATGGCGAATATGTTTATGACAATAATGCGACTTATTATCATGACGGTACAGAAACAGCTGTTTGCGAATGTGGAGCCAAGAAGACCAGAGTGGTAGAGGAAAGCAGACTTACGGCTCGCGATTATGAAGAACCGGAAGAAGTTGCTGTTACGGAAATCAATGAGTGTTTATATGCAAAATCTCATACTGTAATACATTCCAATCCGGGATTGGAGAATGATATGTGGCTCAATTCCCTGAAACCTAATGAAGTCGTGAGAGTGACGGGAATAACAGATAACGGATGGTATAGATTTATTCGAAAGAATTGTGAGCTGTATGTTCCTACCGATTCTCTTATCAGTCGACAAGCGTCTGATTATCGGAAAATAGATAAATTATCTGATTTAACAAAGGGTACTTCGTATTATGATTTCCTTGATAATACTCCGGAAATAGAACTGGTTGCATACACATACAATGGGGTTACCGTTCTTATGTACGATTATACCTGGACATCTCCGTATAGCGACACCAGAATGGGGGCTTTTCATAATTTCAACAATTTCGATGGCTGGACAGTTACAGAGATAAGAGCGGTTAAGTCTGTCATTGATGACGGTGGAATTGTTGAGTATTTAGGAAACGATGACGGCGACGTGTGGGATGAATTCACTCCGGTTTCTATGTTTCAGGTATATTAGGAGGGAATATGAAGAAGTACTTATACGTGATAGTGGGATTATCGTTAATTCTGTCAGGTTGCGGGATGAGCAAGTCGGAAGAACATGTGCACAAATATATGCCCAATGTAATTGTTGAGGCATCTTGCGGTGTGGCTGGAGTAATAGATTACGTGTGTGAATGCGGAGACCATTTCATTTCCAATACGGCTGCTAAAATTCACAAATACGGTGAATATGTTTCGGATAAAAATGCTACAGCTGATAAAGACGGAACGGAGACAGCAACCTGCTCTATTTGCGGAGATAAGATTACCAGGAAGGAAGTGGGTTCAAGACTCACTTACTCGTCGGAACATTAGTTATTTTGGGCAAAGAATAAGACTAATCAGTAATGCGAGGCATTATCATTGAAAAAATCTATTAAGATTAATGAGTTCTTAAAAGGACTGCGATTTGAATATCTTGGACTCGCCGTATTGGCGGTTCTTATGGCTCCGATTGTTTTCCTGTTTATAAGAGACGGGGCAGGCGGTGCTGTTTTTGAGGTCCACGATCAATTAGATGAGACGATACTGAATTATTACTTTAGCGCCAAGCATTTTGGAATGAGTACATATCCCGAAATGATGTGCGGAGTCCCGGCTGAAGCCTTAAAGCCATTTTGCCCGCTTTTTACGCCTTTATATGCAATTTTCAATATATACAGTGCATTCATTATCCAGTACTTTATTGTAATTACTACGGCCTTTTACGGCACTTTCTTTGTCATCCGTAAGATTACCGATAATGGGTTTATATCGTTTGTATGCGCAACACTTTTTGCATCGTTACCGGTTCATTGTGTTTATGGCAATGTGGTGGCAGGAACGCCTTTGCTGATATTTGTCATTTTGAGTTTAAGAGACAAAGAACTGTCAAAGGGCAGAAAAGTTTTGCTTTATTTGTTGTTAGTGTACTACGCACTGAGCACAAGCCTTGCGCTTTCAGGTTGGGTAGTGGTCGGAATGTTAGGTCTTGCATATATAATTGAGTTTGTTATTGCAAGAAAGAATCAAAAAGAATTACTGATAGCAGAGCTTATAATTACAATATCTTATGTTTTGTGTAATCTGGATATTATTAAAGAACTGTTTGGAATTGATTCATATGTAAGTCACCGTGTCGAATTTGGATTGGGACGACCGCAAGCGCCTTGGTACACGTTTTTTGTTAATCTTTTAAAAGACGGCGACCTTATTTATGAGGCAGAATCCAAGCATGAGATATTGATACCGGTAATCGGTATAGCCGCGATTATGCTTTTGGTGGTCGGAAAGACACGCAAGTATTGGAAACAATATTTGTTTGCCGGCGGAATGATAATAGTTAATGCTTTGCTCTATGCTTTCTTTTCCTCGGGATTTGTTTTTGATATACAGCAGAGATTTCAGGGAATGATTAAGTCATTTCAGTTTGCAAGATTCTACTATTTCAACGTGGGATTGTGGTACATTCTGTTCGGTATTTCGGTAGCAATCATTGCCGAAGCAGTCAGAGAGAAGATAAGCACGATTGCTGTAATTGCGCTGGCAGTATATTCTTTGGTTGCTTTTGCCTTCATTCAGAGAACATCCGGCATTTTTAACCAGAATGTCAAGCAGATTATCAGGGGACAGGGGAGTTCCGGATATGTGTCCATGCGCAATGTCTATTGCGAAGACCTTATGGCGCAAATCGATGATGCAATAGATGAGGATAATGAGAATTTCAGAGTAGCGCATATCGGCATTTGTCCTATTGTTTCTTTGGTACATGGATTCAATACCATAGACGGTTATTCCAATAATTATCCGCTTGAGTACAAGCACGAATTCAGAGAAGTAATTGCCGGAGAACTTGAACTTAATGAGTTCAATAGGACATATTACGACAATTGGGGCAACAGATGCTACATATTGTATCATGACTGGGGCAATTCTTATATGCTCAGCAGGGATTTCAAAGGGTCTATCAGCAATTTGCAGATTAACTTTGACAAGCTTAAAGAATTGAACTGTCACTATATCTTCACGGCTGCACCAATCGAGGATTTTAATGAATATCCACTTGAAGAAGTCGGTGTGTATGATACACAATACGGATTCTGGAGAATATGGGTATATAGAGTTATGTAAACCATATGCAAAAGAAAATATAAAGGCCATCGGCGCTATGCCGGTGGCCTTTTATCGTACCCATATTCATAATACCTTTTACACAGCCTGAGCTGTAGATAAGTTGTAGTACATGCCTTTGCGAGCCAGTAACTCTTCGTGAGTGCCTTCTTCGACAATGCGGCCGTCGTCAACTACAAAGATGCGGTCGGCACGACGGATGGTTGAGAGGCGGTGGGCAATTACGAAGGATGTACGTCCTTTAAGAATTGCCGCGATACCTGCTTGAACCATGAGCTCGCTCTTGGTGTCGATGGAAGAGGTGGCCTCGTCTAAGATAAGTATCTTGGGATTGGAGAGGATAGTGCGGGCAAAAGCAATAAGCTGTCTCTGCCCTACCGATAATCCGCTTCCTCGTTCCGCAAGTTCAGTGTCATAGTCCTTTTCAAGCTTCATGATGAAGTCGTGGGCGTTAACGGTCTTAGCAGCTGCTTCAATTTCTTCGTCGGTGGCATCAAGCTTACCGTAGCGGATATTCTCACGAATGGTACCGCTAAAGAGGAAGTTATCCTGTGTCATGATACCCATCTGGTTACGAAGGCTTTCGATTGTAACATCCTTAACATCGTGGCCGTCAATGAGTACGCGACCTTTCTCGGCATCGTAGAAGCGGCTGATAAGGTTCACAACCGTTGTTTTGCCTGCTCCCGTAGGACCGACAAGGGCAATCATCTCACCGGGCTTAATATCAAAGGATACATCCTTAAGCACTTTAACGCCGTCTTCGTAAGAGAAAGTAACATCGTCAAAAGAAACCGAACCTTCAATATCGGGCATTACCTCTACACCCTCACCGTCACGAATCTCGGGCGGAGTATCCATAACTTCGAATACACGCTCAGCCGCAGCAATATTACTGATAAGCTGATTGTAGAAGTCTCCGAGGTTGGCTATAGGCTGCCAGAAGAGACCAATGTAAGTTCCGAAAGCAAGAAGAGTACCGATAGAGAGTTTATCTATACCGATTACCTTAATGCCCACAAAATACATGGCAAAAGAACTCACTGCCCAGCTTATCTCAATAAATGAGTTATAAGTATCGTTTATGCGTACAGCCTTCAAAAAGCTCTTCTTGTGATCGCCGATAAGCTCGTCAAACGTATCGAGAGTTTCGCCCTCTGCGTTATAAGACTTAACAATGCGGATGCCGGCGATTTCCTCGTGTACAAAAGCACTAACGTTAGAAGATTTCTTGCGCACCATTTTCCAGTTCTTGTGGCATAAATTCTCAAGGGTGAGAAGCGACACAAGCAGTATCGGAAGTCCTGCCATAGCGGCAAGCGCAAGCCTGAAATCTTTAATTAACATTACAACAATAATAGCAATAAGCATTACCGCGTCGGGTATAAGAGTAAGTACCAGCTTCTCAAGC
>JAFYDI010000020.1 GCA_017544835.1 Lachnospiraceae bacterium
CCGGTAAGCACTATTTTCTGTCCGCGCTCCATGGAAATGTTAAGAGGCTTGGAAAGAGGCTCATCGTAACCGATTACCAAATCTTTGGTCTCAAAAATGTATCTTCCGGGAGTTCTGGCTTCTTTGAAGTTAAACTCAGGCTTCGGTTTCTCGGCCGCAAGCTCGATAACATCCATCTTATCAAGTTTCTTTTGCCTGGACATCGCCATGTTACGGGTAGCAACACGAGCTTTGTTACGAGCCACAAAATCCTTTAAATCCGCAATTTCTTTTTGCTGCTTATTGTAAGCGGCTTCAAGCTGGGATTTCTTCATCTCGTAAACTTCCAGGAACTTATCATAATCACCCACATATCTGTTTAACTCACGATTGTCCATATGATAAATAAGATTTACGACGCTGTTAAGAAACGGAATATCGTGGGATATCAAAATAAAAGCGTTCTCATATTCGTTAAGATAGCGCTTCAGCCAGTCTATATGTTCTTTATCAAGGTAGTTGGTAGGCTCGTCCAGCAGTAAAATGTCCGGCTTCTGAAGCAGCAGTTTCGCCATAAGCACCTTCGTACGCTGTCCGCCGCTAAGTTCCGTTACATCTTTATCAAGTCCTAAGTCCATAAGGCCGAGAGCCCTTGCCACTTCCTCAACCTTCGCATCAATCATGTAAAAATCATGCTGATCGAGAAGTTCCTGGATGGTACCAAGCTCCTCCATATAATCTTCCAGTTCTTTTTCCGAAGCATCGCCCATCTTGTCGCAGATTTCGTTCATGCGAGCTTCCCATTCAAAAAGAAAATCGAAGGCGGATTTAAGCACGTCTTCGATAGACATTCCTTTTTCTAAAACAGTGTGCTGGTCAAGGTAGCCGACCCGCACGTTTTTGGCCCACTCAATCTTACCTTCGTCGGGCATGAGTTTGCCGGTAATAATATTCATAAAGGTGGACTTACCTTCGCCGTTGGCGCCGATAAGTCCGATGTGTTCACCTTTTAAAAGTCTGAAAGAAACATTGTCAAAAATCGCTCTGTCCCCAAAACCGTGGGTCAGATTCTCTACATTTAAAATACTCATAGTCCTTCTTTCGGGGGGTGCTTCGCATACAACATTTTAAGAACGATAGGTGTTGATATGGAAGAAACAATAATTAGCAAAATAACCGCAGTAAAATAAACCGGATTCAAAAGGCCTATGTTAAGACCCTTCTGGGCAACTATCAGGGCAACCTCTCCTCTGGTCATCATGCCGACACCGATTTTTAGTGAATCCGCCCAGGTAAATCTGCATGCCTTGGCCATAAGTCCGCAACCCACAATCTTGCAGATAAGACCCACTGCCACAAACGCAACCGCAAATACCAGAACCGAAAGGTTCAAGTCGCTGATATCCGTTTTAAGGCCGATACTTGCAAAGAAAATGGGGCCGAACAGCATATAGGAGTTGATATCCATTTTTTCTGCAATATATTCCGAATCTCTGATATTACAAAGAATAATACCCGCAACGTATGCACCGGTGATGTCCGCGATACCAAAATATTTCTCGGCTACGTAAGACATGGCAAGGCACAGAGCAAGTCCCATGATGGGAATTCTTCTGGTGTGAGGATACTTGGCATCTACAAACTTAAATATCTTATAAATCAAGAATCCCACAACAATTGAGAATACAAAA
>JAFYDI010000021.1 GCA_017544835.1 Lachnospiraceae bacterium
ACGCCGTCTACAAGAGCGAATAATGTATCATCGCCGCCACGACCTACGTTAACACCGGGATGAATCTTGGTGCCACGCTGTCTGTATAAAATGTTGCCGGCCTTAACAAACTGTCCGTCTGCTCTCTTCGCACCTAATCTCTTGGATTCGGAATCTCTACCGTTCTTGGTAGAACCTACACCTTTTTTATGAGCGAAAAATTGAAGGTTTAATTTCATCATGGTAAAACACCTCCTATTTGTCATAAGTCAAATCAAAAAACTTCGGATACTCTTCCCGGATATTATTCAAGCCTAAGCTCAAAGAATCGAATAAAAGCTGTACATCAGCCTTATCGTACTCTTTTATTGTGACTTTTAAGTAACCTTTGGATTCATCCTCAACGACCTCCGGAAAAGAATCGGTAAGGAGCTCGACAGAATTAACAAAGTTGATGGTCAGAATCGAAATGGCCGCACAAACGATATCCTCGCCCGCTTCGGCATATCCGGCATGACCTTTACATTCAAAACCTGTAAGCTTATCGTTACTGTCACAATAGAATTTCAAATGTGTCATAAATATTACACCGTATTACGCGTTAATCTTGTCAATCTTAACCTGAGTGTATGCTTGTCTATGACCGTTCTTCTTATGATATCCGCTCTTTCTCTTGTACTTGTAAACAATAACCTTCTTAGCACGGCCCTGATCCATAACGGTAGCTGAAACGGTAGCTTCGGAAACGTCCTTACCAACCTTAAGCTTATCAGCGCTTACTGCGATTACGTTGTCAAAAGTAACGGAAGCTCCTGCTTCTGCGTCAAGCTTCTCAACACGGATAACATCGCCTTCGGAAACCTTGTACTGTTTTCCGCCGGTAGCAATAATAGCGTACATAGTCTGTACCTCCTATCTCTAAACCAATAATGGTTTTACTCGCCAGCTTCGGTGATGCTCAAATGGGCATACTTATACCTCACTGTGCGGCATACTCGAATATAATAACAGTTGATAATGTGTTTGTCAAATGTTTTTTAAAAGAAAGTTATTTACGCTCTTCAAGGTACAATTTTACTCTGCTTTGTATGATTCGCGCAACCTCTTCCGCAGATTTGGCGCCTTCAAAGTATGCTGAGCCTTCTTCCATAATAATGTCACGTATTTCGTATTCGACGGATGCCGGAACTCCGTTATCCATAAGGTCTATAAATTCGTTCACAAAAGAAGAATTATCTTCTTTGGCCGAAAGAGGAATAATGTTGTGGCCGCCAATCAGAATAATGGGCTCCTCTGTTATATCCGTGTGCTCGTACACATGATTAACCAATACATCTCTTCTTACATGACTTGTGCTGTACTTAATCTGGCATTCTTCCGAAAGCGAAAGATTTATGAATGCCCTAATCAATTCGTCCTTATCGGAGAACGCACTGGCGGAAATACTGTTATAGCTTGTAAGGAAGTCAGTGCTCTTACTAAGCGGCATCCCAAGTATATCACATGATTTATAAATTGCACTCATGTCATAGGAAAAAGAAACAAATCCGCCCTCAATAATTGTCAGCATAGCCTTACCGTCATTGAGTAACTTAAAGGCTTCTTCTTCGGACAAAGAAGGGGCCGTGGGAGCTTCGCCCGCATCTTTAATAAACTTAAGGAATTCAACGAACTCAGAAGAATCATAATTACAGGTCATTGTATCCAAATCCAGGAATGGCGTATATTCGGAACCCATAGTACCTAAAATCAGCAAAAGCTCATCTGAAGTCATGGAATAATCGGGAACCGCCATTAGCCTGATTGAAGGGTCTTGAGATTTTAATCTTTTATATTCCGACATTAACGTATCTATATTCCACTCGGATTTGTCGGATAGACCTTTGATTCCCGCAATGGTATAAACGTTTACTTCATAAGGTATTCCGTACAGGGAATCATCTATTGTTCCGCTCTTTAAGACACCGTTAAAGAGATTATCTTCTACCTCTTTGTCAAGAATTCCGTCAAGGTTTTTAAGCAAATTTACATGCTGTAATGTTGAGAGCATATTTCGGCCGGTGATAATAAGATCGGGGCCGTTCCCTTCTTTTATCTCCTGCGCAAGCATGTTGGCGGAATTATCGGTTTCCTCGATTGTTTTCACAATAACATTGACAGAGGGGTACATTCTTGCAAAGTCTGAAGCACAATCGTCTATATACTCGTCAAAAGTATATTTATAGATTACAAAATCAGTTTTATCGGGCTTTTCTTTGGCGGAAAGCGTGTATTCGAACAATTTGGATTCGTAGGAATCGTAGAACATAATTATAAGATTGCCGGAATCATCGGTGTGAATGTTCTTGCATACGCAGTAATCAAGTCCGTTAAATACGTATATTTTCTGGCATACTCCGCTTGAAACATCCCAGCAATAAAGGGAATTGCCCGAAATGTAATAAATAAGCCCGTTTTCGGCAAGATAACGGCAATCTGCGGCATCGAGTCTTCCGGAAGTTATCTTTTTGATTTCGTCGGAAGCAAGGAAAATCGTTAAATTAGAGTTTGGGTCTGAATATTCAAATACCGGGGTTCCCACAGCTGTTTTGCCTGTTAAGCGAATAAATGAATCAAGGCAATCTTCTATTGCGTTAACATCAACGGAACCGTTGGCGGGATTTATATATGTAAATTCGTTGGAAAAGTTATTCCAAAGAACAAAGCTTTCTTTGTCAGTAAGGGCGGCATTGTAAGCCTGAATAAAATCATGCTCTTCTTCGTGGTCATGGTCGTGATCGTGTGCTTCGGCTTCGATTCCGTGAATGTCCATGTAATCATCAAAAGAAAGAATATCCTTGATAATACCGTCGCAACCCATAACAATGCTTAAGAAACCACAAAGGTCAAAATGCTCGTCATAATCATTGAAAAACAAGTATATATCATCACCGCTCATATCGATTGAGGCGATGATGGTATTGCCTTTTGTAACAGTTTCGGAAAGAGATGCGAGCCTGGCTTCTTTGTCGGAACTTAATGAATTCCCGGCGTTAAATAAATCCGGGATTTCAAGCGTATCATCACCTGACAAAATCGATAAAGACAAACGATAGTTAAGCTCGGATTCTTTGTTGACGAAGTATGATTCGTTTAGAATTGCATAATTGTCCTTCGATAAAGCTATGAAGAAATTGCTGTTTTCGGAATCAAGCTGCTTGGCAAAAGAATGGCAGTTTTTGTATTCGATGATATTAAAGCCCGAATCGGTTTCGTTGATTACACTGTAATTTTTCGTATATTCTGTGGTGTAGTCAAAGACAGTACTTCTGTCATATGATATCGGACTTACGTCGGTGCTTACATTAGATACCTTGGGGGTACATGAGCATATAAAAAGTGAGACAAAAAGAATTGTTATTATCGATTTAATCTTTCCGATTTTCATACTTCATCCTTCCTTGAGTATAATTTCACGGCAAAATAGGTACACTACTTTGCCGTGAAACATGTGGTTTATCGCTTACATAAACCTGTTCTGTCGAAACAGTGATCGTCTGAGTGCATTTCGCTACAAGTCTTAAAGACTTCTCCGAGCTTGGAGCCGCAGCCTGCGCACAACTTGGAATGGTTACCGGATTTAACGGTTATAGTACATTTTGCGCTGTAGCCGTTGGGATACTTAACAGTATGGCTGCCGTATTCGGGACGGGCGCCGGTGCATGAATATGTAACTGTTGTGGCATAACAATTAGCCTTTTTGCTGCATGCCATAGCAGAACCGGAAAACATACCAAGCATCAATACCATAACAACAAGTAATGATAATGCATTCTTCATAAAAACACCTCCTTTCGCAAATTGTTGGGTTGTTTTAACTATAATTTGCAAAAAGAGACTAATCTATTCATATATTGCGATATAATCATTACATATTGCTATATCTCACAATATCATATATTGAACTATGCCGTTTCTCCCTGGTTATCTCAGCAAGTCCCAAGGAAGTGAAATCTATTAGTGATGTTTTGAGCGAATCTTTCGATAATTCATGACGAATGACAGAGGAAAGCTCTTCGTAATCTTTATCATTATTTTGATTAATAAAATCGACTATTATTATTCCCGAAAGATTTCTGAGCCTTAATTGCCTTGCAACTTCGCGGGCAGCTTCGATATTGATTTTGGCAATTGCCTCTTCTTTGGACAGTTTCTTATCAAAACGGCCTGAATTAACGTCTATTACTGTAAGCGCTTCAGTAGGCTCAATAATTAAATATCCGCCGTATTTAATGTCTATTTTCCTGTCTGTTGCAAGAGCATAAGCCTTGTCAAAAGAATAAAGCGCTTTAAGAGGCATTTGCTCATCTGTATAAAGACGTAAATTGTTAAGGTCTCCAAAGGATTCATAAAAGCTTTCGCAATCGGTTATTGCTTCATCGTATGAGGAAGTCTTAATACCCAAAACCCTTTGTTTGAATGCGGAGTCAGCCTTAAAAAGTGTTGTAAAAAGACTACGGAATTTCATTACCTTACATACTTGTGAAAGTATTGAGCAATTACTTACCACTTCCTGCTCAAGAGCGCCTAAATCTGCTTCGTATGCATTGGTGCGGGCGATAAAGCCGTATTCAAAAGATTTATCCTTGAAATATTCCTCAAGGGACTTCTTGTATTCTTTGCGAAGCTTGGAAGAAATGTGCATGCGGGAATCGTCCAGTGTAACGACACTGTATGCGCCTGTTACAGTGAGCTTCATGGACAATGACGCACCTTTGGTCTTTAAGGGCTCTTGCGTTACCATAACAGCCACGAGATCTCCCTGAATCAATCTTCCGTCATATTCTCTGTTTAACAGGCATTCGGGATATATTTCCTTAAAGGGAAGAAAACCCATAACACCTTCTTTAAATTCCACAAAGCAGGCTTTTAAATCGTTTTTGACCGTACTTACGCGTCCAACGTAAATGTCGCCGATGTTAAACTCGCTTTCTCCGGCAAGAATAAGCTCATCAATAGCGCCGTCTTTGAATAAAAAGGCGGCGTTAAAATCCTTATATTTGGTTAAGATAAGCTTATTATCATTCATAATCTACCTTGTTAAGCGGTACAAGATTGCCTTCGGGATCACGCATATAAGTATCTTTTCTCAAAATATGGAACGGATATGCTTCGGGAGCTTTTCCTTCAAGATTAAGCAGGGCCTGAACAAGATTAACCGGTTTAAGATTGCCTGCGCTTGAAGCATCAACCTTGACAAATAAAGTCGCAGAATCCTTTATGCAGATATCAAAAACGAATTCTTTGACATTAATAATGTGTTCGCCTGTCTTGGTAGTCTTAACAAATGTAACTGCATCTGCGGAATTGTACTTGTTAAGCAAATCTTCCGACAGTGGACTATCCTTGTAGAAATTTAGTTCGTAATCTGCCGCAGCCACACTTGCCATGGCATTGGTAAACTTCTCAGGAAGCTTGACAACATCAAGAATTACCACACCCTCCGCCATCTGAGCATTAAGCTTGTCAACCATGAGGGAAATATCTTCATTGTCGTCGACTTCCACATCAAAATACTCTCCGTCGCTTTCCACACCTACTCCGAGGGGCTGAGCAAAGGACATAATCATATGAGGTGAAAAGCCTTTGGAATAAAGAACTTCGATATCCGTTCTTCTGAAGGCCTTCTGAAAATATCTCATAAGGTCGAGATGACCTATGTATTTTAAAACACCGTGTTTGCTGAATTTAAATCTGACTTTCATGTATTACCTTCCGTTAATGCATATACCGCAATCAAATCTCGCCGAACCGCAACCTGAACACTTGGAACGACAGTTGTCGGTAACAATTCCTGCCTGAGCTTTCTTCCACTCTCTTAAAAGGTGAGCCTTGGTGACTCCGCAATCGATGAAATCCCAAGGGAATAACTCATCGTCTTTACGTTCACGGTACATATAGAAATCAGGGTCAACATCGCATTCTTTAAAGCTTTCAAGCCATGCTTCGTGCTTGTAGAACTCCGACCATGCATCATAGATACAGCCCTTCTTATAAGCGGACAAAATAACCTTCGATAACCTTCTGTCACCGCGGGCAAGTACGCCTTCAAGCATGCTGACATCAGCCTCGTGCCAGATATATCTGATAACTTTCTGGTTAAGCTGCTCATGAATGTAGTGTTTGGTAAGGCCTGCCTTCCTGATGAAATCATCTGGTGTATCCATTACAGCCCACTGGAAAGGCGTAAAGGGCTTCGGTATAAAGAAAGATGTGCTGGCAGTAATATTTACTCTGCCGTTAACACGCTTCTCCTTGGGGATAGCTTCATAGAAAGCTGCCGCAATTGAATTACAAAGCTTGGCAATGCCCTCAATGTCCTCGTCACGCTCGAAAGGAAGGCCAAGCATAAAATATAGCTTAACCTTGGTCCAACCGCCCTTAAAGGCAAGCACAGCGCCGTTAATGATGTCTTCTTCGGTAAGGCCCTTGTTAATAATGTCTCGCATACGCTGAGAGCCTGCTTCGGGAGCAAAAGTAAGACTTGATTTCTTAACGTCCTGAACGCGCTCCATTACATCAACGGAAAACTGGTCTATACGAAGGCTCGGAAGCGCTATATTGACTTTCTTTTTCGTACAATCATCAATGAGGAAACGAACAAGCTCCTCAATATGCGTATAGTCCGATGAGCTGAGCGAACTTAAGGAAATCTCTTCGTGACCCGTATTCTTAAGCATTTTCTCTGCTTTGTCTTTAAGAAACTCAACGCTTCTCTCTCTTACGGGCCTATAAATCTGACCGGCCTGGCAGAAACGACAGCCTCTTATGCAACCACGCATTATTTCAAGAACGACACGGTCCTGAGTAACCTTCATAAAGGGCACGACAGGCTTCTCGGGATAATAAGTATCATCGAGGTCCGTAACGAGTTCTTTCAATATCTTGGTAGGGATATCATCATATACGGGCGTAAAAGCCTTAAGAGTAAAATCTTCATTATATTCAGGCTGATAGAACCTCGGTACATACATACCGGGAATCTTGGCAGCTTTATGAAGAAACTCGTCTCTGGAATCGCCTGCGGCACGGGAAGCTTTGTACACATCAAGAAGCTCACGATACCTGGTCTCCCCTTCTCCGATATAGAAAAGGTCAAAAAAATCCGCTATAGGCTCGGGATTGTACGAACATGGACCACCACCTATGACAATAGGGTCGTCCCAAGTACGTTCTGTTGAAATAAGAGGTATGCCCGATAAATCAAGCACCTGCAAGATATTGGTATAGCACATCTCATATTGAAGCGTGATACCAAGAAAATCCAGGTTCTTAACGGGCTCTTGTGATTCAATTGTAAAAAGAGGGATATTACGCTCCCTCATAATCTTATCAAGGTCCACCCAGGGTGAGTAAATACGCTCACACCAAGTGTCCTCAAACTTATTAAACATATCATACAAAATCGCTATGCCAAGGTGTGACATGCCGATTTCGTAAACATCAGGAAAACACATTCCGAATCTGACCGAAATGTGTTCTTTGTCCTTGTAAACCGCATTAATTTCGTGACCGATGTAGCGTTCGGGCTTCTCGATACTCATTAATATATCTTCCGGTAACGCGGTGTATTGCATCATATTCTAACTTCCCTTATCTGTTGGCGAGCTCCTTCATAATCTCGTCCCAGGTAACGCCTTTCTCGGCCATGAGAACCATTACGTGGTAGAGAAAATCGGAGATCTCATATTTAATCTCATTGGGATTGGGATTCTTGGCGGCAATGACAATTTCAGTTGCCTCTTCACCGACCTTTTTAAGAATCTTGTCGATTCCTTTGTCAAATAAATAGTTGGTGTAAGAACCTTCCTTGGGATTAACCTTCCTGTCCATTATAACATCATATACGTCAGTCAGTACAGACAAAGGACTTTTTTCTTCAAAATCATATGTAAGGATATCGTTAAAAAAGCATGAATATGCGCCTGTATGGCACGCCGCGCCTATCTGCTCGACCTTGGCAAGAAGTGTGTCTGCATCGCAGTCGTAGCTTAAGGATTTGACATATTGGAAGTGACCGCTGGTCTCGCCCTTAAGCCAAAGGCTCTGACGACTTCTGGAAAAATAAGTCATGGTGCCACTCTTAAGTGTCTTCTCATAAGCCTCTTCATTCATGTATGCAAGCATTAAAACTTCATTCGTCTTATAATCCTGAACGATAACGGGAATCAAACCGTCACTGTTAAGCTTAAATGCAGAAAATGGAGTAAAAGTCTCACCGACAAGTTCCTTAATATTCGTGAACTCTTCGGTATTATTGTTGACTACGGCACCGGTAATGCCTTCCACATCCTCAAATTTCATGTATTCGATAAGCTTATCGAGTAAAATGTTCGGAAGATTAATAATAAACTTAATACCCTTAAGAGCCTCGGAATCCTCCAAACGATATGCGTCTCTGTCAAGGCATAAAACAGAACCGATATAAGCCTTTATGATATCAAGATTGGCATCAAGTTCATTGGTTGTCTTAACACAGGCAATAATCTTATCCTTGCCGAATTTATCCGACACTTCCTTGGTGATGTCAATATTTCCCTGCTTGGAATAATTTAAGCAGGCACGCTTACAGCCGGCGTATAAAAGCTTTTTGATATCTTCCATTCGCTTTACGTTGCCTGCACCGATAACGGGAACCGTCGATTTTTCACATATCTCTTTTATTACATCAATTGCGGCTTCGTGACCGGTATCTTCGATGGAAAGATCGTATATTATGATTTCATCGGCTTTTCTCTCACAAAACTTCGAAACGAGACGAAGCGGGTCCGTCTCGATAACCGTGTTATCGTCAAAACCCGCAACAGCCATTTTATTCTTAAGATAAATACAGGGAATCAGTTTCTTTTTCATTTATTAAAGTGTTCCTTTCGTGGAAAGTACGCCCTTGCTGCGAGGCTCGGCGGAGGTTGCTTCATCAAGAGCCTTGGCAAATGCCTTAAACATGGCTTCAATCTTGTGGTGATCGTTTACTCCGTTAAGAACTTTGATGTGTAAGTTCATGCCGGCGCTGTAAGAGATTGCATAGAAGAACTCTCTTACTGTCTGAGTCTCAAGATAGCCTACTCTTTCGGTTGCAAACTCGCAATCAAACTCAAAATAAGGTCTTCCGCACAAGTCTATGGCACAAAGAACGAGTACATCATCCATAGGCAAAATAAAGCTTCCGTAACGCTTGATGCCCGCCTTATCCCCGATAGTTTCCTTAATGGCTATACCAAGTACGATTCCGAGGTCTTCAACAGTGTGGTGACAATCTACATTTAAATCGCCTTTAGCCTTAACTTTAAGGTCGAAAAAGCCGTGCTTGGCAAAGCCTTCAAGCATGTGATCCATAAAACCTACGCCTGTATCGACAGAAGCTGCTCCTGTGCCGTCAAGGTCAAGCTGAAGCGATATATTTGTTTCTTTGGTTTCTCTTTCAACGAGTTTGCAACGAGACATAAAGACCTCCATTAGGTGTTATTCTATAATAAACCGCCAAAGCGCTTTATTATCGGTCGCCTTCGAATGAGTCTCATAGACTTATTTTGACTCAAATCTTACGCGAATTGAATTGGCGTGAGCGCTAAGACCTTCTTTGGTCGCGAAAAGTTCGATATCTTCGTGTACTTTTCTAAGCCCCTCTTCAGAATAACATA
Organism: Lachnospiraceae bacterium; assembly: GCA_017544835.1. Classification (GTDB taxonomy): domain Bacteria; phylum Bacillota; class Clostridia; order Lachnospirales; family Lachnospiraceae; genus UBA1258. The sequence continues at coordinate 9,660 of JAFYDI010000021.1, forward strand.
TTATGCTGGATTTTTTAATAAAATCGTCAACGGACAAAGGTGAAAAGAACCTGCTGGTGCCGTTTGTGGGCAATATGTGGTTAGGGCCCGCAAAGTAATCGCCGAGAGGCTCTGACGAGTACTCGCCTAAGAACATTGCACCTGCATTCTTAACCTTGGTCATTGTATCAAAAGGATTCTTTGTAAGAATCTCTAAGTGTTCTCCTGCAATATCATTAACTGCATCGATTGCTTCATCCATAGTGTCCGCTACCAGGATATAACCGAAATTATCGAGGGATTTCTTGATAATTTCTGCTCTTTCAAGCACTTTAAGGAAGCCATCGACTTCATCGGAAACTTTCTCTGCCAGTTCATCGCTTGTGGTAACAAGAATAGCCGACGCAAGTTCGTCATGCTCTGCCTGCGAAAGGAGGTCTGCCGCAACATATCTTGGATTGGGAGTATCGTCTGCAAGTACTACGATTTCGGAAGGTCCTGCAATTGAGTCGATGCCAACGTTACCGTATACGGCTTTCTTGGCAAGGGCTACGAAAATGTTGCCGGGACCGGTAATCTTATCAACCTTGGGAACCGATTCCGTGCCAAAAGCAAGAGCCGCAACAGCCTGAGCTCCGCCAACCTTGTAAATCTCGTCTACGCCTGCAATATCGGCCGCAACAAGAGTGCCGGGATTAATCTTACCGTCTTTGCCGGGAGGGGTAACCATTACAATCTTCTCTACACCTGCAACCTTGGCGGGTACGATGTTCATAAGAACACTCGAAGGATAAGCAGCCTTGCCGCCGGGCACATATGTACCTGCGGATGCGATGGGTGTAATGCGCTGACCGAGAATGGAACCGTCGGGTTTGGTGGTAATAAAGGTCTGGCGCACCTGTTTCTTGTGGAAGTCTTCGATATTGGCTTTAGCTTTCCTGATAACTTCTATATAGTCTTTATCAAGTAACTTATATGCTTCTGCTATTTCCTTGGCAGAAACTTTGATATTGTCTTTGGTAAGTTCAAACTTATCAAACTTTAAAGTATATTCAAATAATGCTTTGTCGCCGCCTGCCTTAATATTTTCAATAATGTCGGCTACAGTTTTCTCATATTCGGGATAACTTGTGGTACTTCTTTTTAAAAGTTTGTTTAAAAGATCTTTCTTGTTATCCTCGGTAAGTTTAACGATTCTCATGAATTTTTCTCCGTATTAAGTACTGCTTTAAGCTTTGAAATGATGTCGTTAATACGCTTGGCTTCCATCTGCATGCTGACCTGATTGACAATCATTCGTGCCGAAAGAGGGCAAATCTCTTCCAAAACTTCAAGGCCGTTTTCTCTGAGGGTAGAACCTGTCTCAACGATATCCACAATTACATCCGAAAGACCTACGATAGGTCCAAGCTCTACGCTTCCGTTTAACTTGATAATATCTACGGTCTGATGCTTTTTGTTGTAAAAATAATCCTTGGCAATAACCGGATATTTGCTGGCTACACGTATCATTTCATGATGCTGTAAGAGCTCTCTTGCCTCGGCGGGACCGCATACGCACATACGACACTTGCCAAATCCGAGGTCTAAAACTTCGTAAGCACGACGCTGCTCTTCAAGAAGCGTGTCCTTGCCGACTACACCAATATCAGCCGCACCGTATTCAACGTATGTCGGAACATCGGGACCTTTGGCCAGGAAGAACTTAAGCTTTAAATCATCGTTTACAAAAATAAGCTTTCTGGTGCCCTTGTCCTTCATTTCGGTACAGGTAATACCGATTTTTTCCATAAGTTCAAGGGTTTTCTCCGCAAGACGACCCTTGCCGAGGGCAAAGGTTAAATACTTTTCATCACTCATAATTATACCTCCGCCACAAGGCTTACTGCCTTGCCTTCTTTACGCAGTTTACATACATATTCAAGCTTTTCCCGCACATTTGAAGCATTATAAGTAACCACTTCGGGCTTACCTTTAACGGGGACCGTAATATGTCCGCTTCTTAAAGCAAGCATCAAATCATCCACAACAATTACGAAGCCTACAGCAGGCTTGGAGTTGCCGAAGGCTTCAAGCAAGTGGTCGTAACGGCCGCCTTTGACAAGCACATCGCCGAGGCCATATGCGTAAGCCTTAAAGATAATGCCTGTGTAGTAGTTGTACTTAGATAACATTCCAAGGTCAAAAGAAACATATTTCTCATTGCCGAAAAGCTTTAATAATTCATATACTTCTTCAAGACGCTCCAAAGCTTTCTTGGAACGGTCGTTATTGACGCGGGCTTTTAAATTACAGATAACCGATGCATCGCCCATATACTCGCCGGTCATCATAAGAAGTTCCTTGGACACGGAATCATTTATAAGAGAGTCGATTAATTCCTCGGCAAGAACGTAGTTCTTGGAAGAAATATACTCTCTTAATAAGAGCTCATTATCTTCTGAGATGCCTGCATTGTCGCACAAACCCTTGAAGTATTCCATCTGGCCGATGGCTATCTGGAAATCCTTAAGACCGGTAGCTTTAAGCGCTTCGATACAAAGATTAATGGTCTCTGCATCTGCCATGGCGCTGTCGTCATTCATAAACTCTACGCCGATTTCGGTAACTTCCTTAAGCTTACCCTGAAGACTTGAGTTATTGACAAATGTATTGCCAAGATAAGTAAGCTTTATGGGTGCGGTTTCCTCGCTGAAATACTTCGATGCGCATCTTGCCACCGAAGGGGTAAAGTCCGGACGAAGCACTAATGTTTCGCCTTCTTTGTCAAAGAATTTATAAAGGTCTTTGGAAGGTGTGGTACCGATTTCTTTGGAAAAAACATCAAAGTATTCAAACGTAGGGGTCTGAATATCTTCGTAACCGTACGTATAAATGACTTTCCTGATGGTATCTTCAAGATAAAGTTTACGCTGCTCTTCTTCTCCGTAGATGTCTCTTACACCGTCGGGAGTGTGAACCAATTCTTTAATCATTGTTAACCTCAATTATTTCAATTCTATGCTTTAACGCTTTAAAACGCTTTAGCGTGGTAACGTGCTACCCAATTATCATAGTAGCATATTAAATATTTGTCAACAATTTTTAGAATTTTCCTCTTCTTCAAGTTCTTTAGCAATCATGTCAAGATATGGCACCAAAACACCCGACTGCTTCTCAAGAAAATGCGAAGGATTGAGTTCTTCGAAGCGAAAACTTTTACGCCCGCCTTCTCTTGCACGGGTCAAAAATACCATCATTTCTTCAATAGGCATGTAATAAATTAAATCTTTGTGGGTGTAATAGATTAAGAAAAAAGCGATGCCCTTCTGCTGCTTGAATTTAAGCATAAAGTCCGCCTGGTGATCGTGGATGTTCTGGAGACTGAAGGTATCCGTGGCGGATTCCTTGGCATCAAAGCATACCGGAATGCCTTGAACGGCGCCGATATAGTCGACGGTACTCTTTTTGTCAAAGTAAGCAAGAGTAATGTGCCGCGACTTCTGGTCGATGTCGATGGGCGTTATGGGGGTAGGAATCTTCTGAATTAAAGCAAGACCGCTCTCCTCGTATTTCTCGTTGGTGCGGTTAACCATTTCTTCAAACGCGGACCCTCTGAGTCCTCTGGATTTCCAGGTAGGCATCGTTAATCCTTTCAAAAGAATTTGTCAAAAAAAGAATCAAAATCTGCGATAAATGTATTTAGTGATAAAGCCTCATAATCTTCTAACTTAGGGAATACCATCTTATATGCGTAAAGCACTTGATGATTAAGTCCCAATTCTGCCTTGTAAAAGGCATTTTGAGACTTATCACTATATTTAACGTCTCCCGCAATAGGATGGCTCAGAGAGGCTAAATGAGCCCTTATTTGATGGGATTTACCGGTAATTAATTCAACTTCAAGCTCGGTAATATTGGTAATGGGATTGTAACGCTTGGGAACGAAATAAGTCTCTATTCTGTCGGCGTTATCACAAGGATCTTTCGATATAAATACTTTATTGAGAGTCGCATCCTTTACAAGATAACCGTCATCTCTTAGCGGCTCTTTAAACTCGCCGAGAACTATTGTCCTGTAATACTTGTGAAGCGAACGGTCTTTAAGGCACGCGTTAAGCGTATTGGTGCCAAACAGCGTCTTTCCGAAAGTAAGAAGCCCTCCGGTATTTCGGTCAAGCCTGTTACATACAGAAGGCGTAAAGAAAGAAAGCTTGGAAGCATCGGTTTCGCCTTTATTAAGCATATATCCTATCAGCCATTCATTGGCGCTTAAATCAGACGGAACGCTTTTCTGACTGAGCACTCCTATAGGCTTATTCAGAAAAAGAACATGCTCATCCTCATAAACGATATCGGGCTTACCGAATCGACTAAAAGCCTTTTCGTACTCGGTGGTATTACGTGTTGAAACTCCTTTAAACTTGGCAATGGTTTCATCGGACATAAAAACAAAGATAACGTCGCCTTCCTTAAGCTTATCGTTACCTTCTGTTTTCTTGCCGTTTAAAGTAATGTTTTTTTTGCGGAGCTGCTTGTATAAAAGACTTGAAGGAGCATCTTTAAGCAGTCTGTTAAGATACTTAATCAAAGTCTGCCCGCTGTCTTCTTTGGAAATTTTAAATTCCTGCATATTATAGGGAAACTCCCAAAATGTTATCCTTTATAAAAGATGTGTCACTCTCGTCTTCAAGAGCCTGTAATTCGGATAATCTGTCAATGAACTTATTAACATCCGTAAATATCTTAACCGTCGGGTCTTTAACGCCTGCGTTTTCAAGTACCGTCTTAAGATGAGCTTCGGCTTCGGCAACGTCAATATTCGCATCTTCGCTTAAGGCAATAAGGCTTTTACGCTTATAAGTAAGGGCGCTTGCCTGATAATTCTTCTTAAAGGCGGTAAAATACAAATCGTAAAAGTCCGGTGTCACTCCTTTTGCGGAAAGTTCATTGTAAAGAGCTTCGGAGCATCCCTTGGCGCGTATAAACATAATAGCGTTAACACAGAACTTAGCCATCGGAAGGCAGCCTAAAACCGCAAAAAGTGTAAGTAAGTTCCTATTGTTACCTGTTGAATAAATGCCGAGATTATAAAGTCCGAAAGATAATGCAAGCATTATTACAGTCTTAACAATCTCTACCTTTCTCTGAAATGCAATATATCCGTAGGTGCCTTTGCGTTTGTTCTTCATTTCAAATAATCTTTCTGCTTTGTAGTAATGTCATAACTTTGAGAACGAGCTCATGAGGAAATACTTTCATAAGAAGTCTGAATCCGTTCATTGCAAGAGAGTAAACAGATACCGATTTGCGATGGTAAGCATCTGCCAATGCTTTATGAACTACTTTGTCAGCCTTAGACATGAAGTATTTCTTGAAATTAAAGTTGGCGTTATGCTTCTCCGCTATGTCGAAGAACTCTGTATTGACAGGTCCCGGGCACACAGCCGTAACAGAAATGCCATGAGGACGAAGCTCTTCGTTAAGTGAACGTGAAAAGCTTAATACATAAGCCTTTGTAGCCGCATATACGCTGAAATCGGGCTGAGGAACAAATGCTGCGGCAGAGGCAAACTGAACGATTCTCGAGCCTCTTTGCATGTATTTAAGCACCATATGAGTTACACGGGTTAAAGATTCACAGCTAAGACGAATCATACCTGTCTGCTCTGAACATTTAGATGATTTAAACGGTCCCATCATACCGTAACCCGAAGCGTTAACAAGAATCTTAACATCGGGATTCATAAGATTAAGTGATAAATCCAGTTCTTGCAAATCATGCTCATCGGTCAAATCAAGCGCAAGAATACGAACCTTGTGAGTAAGCTCATTGGCAAGCTTCTTAAGCCTGTCTTCTCTTCTGGCCACAAGCCAGATCTCGGATAAACCGTCTGTATAAATCTTATCGATTTGCTTGGCCGCTTCGCGACCCATTCCGCTTGATGCTCCTGTAATAATAGCTACGTTCATACTTATTCCTCCCCTGTGAGTTAGTGATCAGTAGTCTATATCGTCATACGAATAAATGTAATAATCCGAAAGCTTCTTCTTGTCTTCAAGGCAATATTCGGAGTACTTGTCATCTACGCAACAAACTCTCATTCCTGCATTCTTGCCTGCCATAATTCCTGCTACTATATCCTCGAAAACAAGACATTTATCGGGCTCAACTCCAAGAGCTGCCGCCGCCGTAAGATAAATCTCCGGGTCGGGCTTACTCTTAAGACTTTCGCATCCGGTAAGAACATAATCAAAAGTTTCTTCAAGTCCCTTGGCCTTTAATAATGCATCCGTAAGTCTTCTTGAATTGCTGGTGGCTATGCCTAACTTAATACCGTTTTCTTTGGCAAAAGAAAGGATATCCAAAACTCCTTTTTTAAGGTCAACTTCGTGAGAATACTTGTATTCGGCCATGTCGTTCCAGGTCTTCTCGATTGTTTCAAGAGAATCCTCTATCTTGAAACGCTTCTTAAAATATCTGGCCGTATCCTTAAAGCACATGCCCTCTAAATCCTTCTGAAGGTTCTCGGGAAAGGGAATGTCCTTGGAGGATAAATACTCCACATCAATCTCCTTCCATAACCCCATGGAATCTACAAGTGTGTCATCCATATCAAATATAAAAGCTTCTGTATCTTTAAACATTTCTATTCCTTTAACAGTTTTATTTCTTCTTCCGTAAGGCGTCGGTACTCACCTTCTTTAAGATTATCGTCGAGGCTGACGGGACCTATTGAGATTCGCTTAAGCGATGTAACTTCATTACCTACAGCTTTAAGCATACGCTTAACCTGATGATACATCCCCTCGCAGATAGTTAACTCAATACGTGTAGGTGCAATAACATTGACCTTGGCAGGCTTTGTAACACCGTCACCTTTAAGCTCTACTCCTTCGCAAAGGGTTTTTATATCATTATCACTTAAAGGATGGTCTATATCCGCAACATAAGTCTTATTAACGTGATGTCTGGGAGATGTAAGGTGATGAGACAAATCTCCGTCATTGGTAATAATCAATAGTCCCACGGTATCTTTATCAAGTCTGCCTACGGGAAACAAATCCTTGCGACCTTCTGATTCAAACAAATCTATTACGGTCTTATCAACCGGATCGTTAGTGGCAGAAACATACCCGGCAGGCTTATTAAGAATGAAATACACATATTTCTCATAAGATACGGGTTTATCTTTAAACACTACCAAATCGCAGGTTTCATTAACCTGATATCCAAAATCCGTAACTTTAATTCCGTTAACGGAAGCGAGACCTTTCTTAACGGAATCTCTTGCTTCTTTTCTTGATAAATTAACGGTTTCACACAAGAACTTGTCTAATCTCATACTAACAGTATACTACATTTGGTTAAATAGAAAAATAAAAGATTACTTAAAAATAAATAGAGCGGGCAAATAAATGCCCGCCCGCAATCTACATTATTTCAAGATCGTCAACGGAATCGTCGCCGTTTCCGAGAGCAATGTTTTCAAAATCATCTTCATCGTTGGGATGAAGTTCCGTTCTGTTTTCCTTGACTATGCCGTTGCAGCTGTTTAGGTTGCTGATTAATTCATTGTAATTGGCAACTGTGGTCTGCGTGGTGTGAGTAATAATCTTCTCAAGGTTGGCAAGCAAATCGTCTGTATACTGCATGGCTGCGGCTCTTACGGAGTTAGCCTCGATTGTAGCCTTGTCAAGAATCTCCTGAGCCTGATTGGTGGCCATGGTAACGACTTCATTGGCCTTGGAGTATGCCTGTTGCATAATCTCGTGCTCGTTAATGAGCTGATTGGTCTGAATGGTAGCCTCGTTAATCAAAGCCTCGGCCTTACGCTTGGCATCGTCCAAAATAGCATCACGATTGCTTATCATCTTCTGATAACGCTTGATTTCATCGGGAGTGCTCATCCTTAAGTTTCTTAATAAATCATCGATTTCGTCTTTATTAACAATGATCTTTGTGTTACTTAAGGTCATAAACTTACAGTGGTCAATGTAATCCTCAATTTCATCAATAAGCTGTTCGATTTTACTGGTCATAAACAGTCTCCCCTATTCGTTATACCCGAAACGTTCGTATAAAAGTTTAGCCACAAAATCGGGAACAAAGGCTGACAAATCGCCATGAAACTGAGCAATCTGCTTAACCGCGGAAGAACTTAAGTAAGAATACTTAAGAGTAGTGTTAAAGTAAATAGTCTCGACTCTGTGATTGGATAACTTACGGTTCATCTGGGACATCTGAAGTTCGTATTCAAAGTCCGTTACGGCACGTAAGCCTCTTACTACAACATTTACACCGATTTTCTTGCAATAATCGGTAAGAAGGCCCTCAAAGGATTCAACTCTTACATTGGGAATATCTTTTGTGGCCTCTTTAAGTATATTAACACGTTCATCAACGGAAAACAACGGAGTTTTTTCCTTGTTGTTAAGGACACTTACCACTACTTCGTCAAATATATTGGCGGCTCTCTTGATGATATCAAGATGACCGTATGTCATGGGGTCAAATGTACCGGGATAAATAGCTGCTTTCATTGCGTCTCCTTAAGCTTACGCTTATTTAAGTTTCAAGAATATGTGTTTATTGGTCTTGTAAAGCTTTTCTCTTACGATTTCGTAACCGAGACCGTCTGCAAAAGAAAAATCGGTCTTTATATCGGCTTCAACGATAAAGAGTGTATCTTCATCGACATATTCTCTGTCTTTAAGCACAGATAAAAGATCGGCTTCAAGCCCCTTTTCGTAAGGCGGATCCATAAAAATCATATCTACATGAGACTCATGAATCTGCATGGAAGCTCTAACGGCATCCTGATTGAATATAACGGATTTATCTTCAAAATGAGTATGCTTGACATTCTCGGTAATACATTTGTGAGCCTCTCTGGAATTGTCTACAAAATAGGCTTTCTTGGCACCTCTTGAAAGGCACTCAATACCGATGGAACCGCTTCCGGCAAAAAAATCAATAACGGTAGTTCCTGCAATATCGAACTGCAATATATTAAAAAGTGTTTCTTTAATGCGGTCTGTAGTGGGTCTTGTATCCAAACCGTCGGGAGTAACAAGTTTAAGGTTTCTCGCACTCCCCGATATTACTCTTAGCATAAAGCCTCCTGATTAACTGCGTATCTTGACACCCTTACTGTCTCTGTGGCCGGGCTTAACACGGATGTGAAGATCGAAGGGCTTGTCATTGTACATAATGGTATTGTCGCCGGCATTGTGAGTATAATACACTGCTTCGATTTTGTCACCCTTATTTAATTTCATACCGCGTACGCCGACTGCGGTTTTCTTTTTCTCAGGTATTTCTTCGAGAGCAAATCTTAAGAATACGCCGTCTTCGGTCTGAAGTACGATGTTCTTTTGCTCATTAAGGATTTCTACGCTTACAACCTTGTCATTGTCGTTAAGCTTGGTGGCGGCAACGGTTCTCTTGCCTACATCAAATTCAGAACCGTCCACGACTTTCATCATGGAATCGCGGGTTACAAAAACAAGTCTCTTGTACTTAATATCTTCCTGAGAACATACAAGTAAAGCGCGTTCCTTCTGCGAATCGTAGTTGCTGACGTTGTCGATGGGCAAGCCTTTGTCGCGGAACTTGCCAAAAGGAAGGTCCTTGGCCTTAATGGTATGCATATCTCCGGTGTCGGTAAAGATACATACCTTGCCGTCGCTCTTCATCTGGAATACGTATTTGCTTTCGGAATCGATAGCTTCTTTGTTGCGTTCATAGACAATCTTGTCAACAGTCTTGGCATAACCGAAACGGTCCATCATATAAACGATATCGATAATTTCGGGAGCCTTTTCCTCAAGAACGATTTCCTCGGCATCTTCAATGACTGTGCGGCGAGGTCTGCCGTATTCGGCCTTAAATCGGTCCATATCGTCAATAATAACCTGTGACATGGAGTCCTTATTGGAGAGAATGTCCTGATACTTGGCGATATTGGAAAGGGTATCTTCGTTCTCATCAAATAACGCTTCGAGTTCGAGTCCGATTAACTTATATAAACGCATGTCAAGAATCGCATTGGCCTGCTTGTCGGTAAAATCAAGGCGCGAAGCCATAATCTTGGATTCTTTGGACTTAAACTTAATGCCTTCGGTCTTGCCTTCGGTCATGCAGGCTTTGGCCATTGCACGGTCTTTGGAACCGCGGAGTATCTCGATAATAAGGTCGATGATGTTAACAGCGCGGATTAAGCCTTCCTGGATTTCTTTCTTCTCGAGTTCTTTCTCAAGTAACTTGGTGTACTTGCGAGTACAGATTTCGTATTGGAACTTAACGTTCTCTTCTATTACGCGTTTAAGGCTTAAAGTCTCGGGACGGCCGTTACAGATGGCAAGCATGTTGAAGCCGAATGTGTCCTCGAGACGTGTCTTCTTGTAAAGAAGGTTAATAAAATTCTGAGGGTTGGCGTCCTTACGAAGCTCGAATACGATGCGGATACCGTCTTTATTGGACTGGTTGGTGATATCAAGGACGTCATTGGTCTTCTTGGTATCGATAAGTGTAGCTACATCGTTAAGGAACTTGCCTATATTGGCACCAATCATGGTATAAGGGATTTCGGTTACAACAACGTTAACCTTACCGCCTTTTATATTCTCTATTTCAACCTTGCCGCGAACCTTAATCTTGCCGATACCTGATTCGTAAATCTCGGCAAGCTCAGACTGATTGACCACGATACCGCCGGTAGGGAAATCGGGTCCCTTAATGTATTTCATGAGCTCTGCGGTGGTAATGTCATTGTTCTTAAGGTATGCGCGACAAGCATCCACAACTTCACCGAAATTGTGAGGAGGAATGTTGGTGGCCATACCTACAGCAATACCTTCTGAACCGTTGACTAACAGGTTGGGAAAGCGACAAGGAAGGACTACGGGTTCCTTCTCTGTTGCATCGAAGTTGTCCATAAAGTCGACAACGTCTTTGTCAAGGTCCTGAAGCATTGCTTCCTGGGTTACCTTTTGAAGTCTGGCTTCGGTGTAACGCATTGCAGCGGCGCCGTCACCTTCAACGGTACCGAAGTTACCGTGACCGTCTACAAGGGGCATTCCCTTCTTAAAATCCTGAGCCATTACAACAAGAGAATCGTAAATGGAACTATCGCCGTGAGGGTGATATTTACCCATTGTATCGCCGACAATACGCGCGCTCTTACGATGAGGCTTGTCATATTTTATACCGAGTTCGTTCATGTCATAAAGAACGCGTCTCTGAACCGGTTTAAGTCCGTCTCTTACATCGGGAAGTGCACGGGCAATAATAACGCTCATTGCGTAGTCCACAAAGGACTTCTTCATGACATCGGAATACTCGGTTTGAATTATTCTGTCTTCTTCGTTGATTACTGGTGTTTCATTTTTCTTCATAACTATACATCAAGCTCCGCTTCGTTGGCATTCTCGTAAATAAAGGTTCTTCTCGGGGGAACTTCAAGTCCCATCAGAAGCTCTGTTACCTCGGATGCTCTCTTGGCATCATCAATTTCGACACGCTTAAGCAAACGTCTTGCAGGGTCGAGGGTTGTCTCCCATAACTGCTCGGGGTCCATTTCGCCCAGACCTTTGTAACGCTGAAGTTTGTATGAGACGTTGTGAGTTGCCTTATATTTCTCCAAAGCTTCATCGTTGTATAAATATTCTTCTTCGCCTTTGGAAGGAATTACCTTGTATAGAGGCGGCATTGCAATATACACATGACCTTCGTAGATAAGTTCGGGCATGAATCTGAAGAACAATGTAAGAAGCAGTGTCGAAATATGCGCTCCGTCCACATCGGCATCCGCCATGATAATTATCTTGTCATAGCGAAGCTTTGTAATATCAAAGTCGTTACCGTAGCCTTCCGAGAAACCACAGCCGAAAGCGTAAATCATGGTCTTAATCTCGGCATTGGCTAAAACCTTGTCGATACTTGCCTTCTCTACGTTCAGAATCTTACCACGAATAGGGAGAATGGCCTGATACATACGGTTTCTCGCCATCTTGGCACTGCCGCCTGCAGAATCACCTTCGACTATAAATATCTCGCACTTTGAAGCGTCTTTGGACTCGCAGTTACTAAGCTTACCGTTTGAGTCAAAAGAAAACTTCTGCTTGGTAAGCATATTGGTCTTGGCTTTCTCCTCGGACTTACGAAGCTTGGCAGCCTTTTCGGCGCAGGCGATGATGTTCTTAAGAATCTCGACGTTTCGGTCAAAATATCTTTCAAGTTCATCATTAGTAACCTTGGAAACTGCCTTTAATGCGTCCTGATTGTCAAGCTTGGTCTTAGTCTGACCTTCGAAACGAGGGTCTGAATGCTTAATGGATACTACGGCGGTTAAACCGTTACGAACATCGGTACCGGTAAAGTTCTGGTCTTTATCCTTTAAGATACCGAGCTCTCGGGCATAAGTATTGATAATATTGGTAAAAGCAGTTTTAAAGCCGGTAATATGAGTACCGCCCTCGAGTGTATAAATATTGTTACAAAAGCCCATAACGTTTTCGTGGAACTCGTTAATGAACTGGAATGCCACTTCAATTTCGATATTGTCGTTCTTACCGCTAAAGTAAATTACATCATGAACAGCCTCGCTGGTTTTGTTCATATCCTTGATATAACCTACGATACCGTCGGGCTCGTGGAAGGTAATCTTCTCGGGCTCGTCTTTACGCTTATCCTCATAATAGATTGTAAGTCCGGGATTTAAATACGCAGTCTCGTGAAGACGATTTTTGATATCTTCTTCCTTGAAACGAATCTTGTCAAAAATTGTATCGTCGGGAAGAAAGTTAATCCAGGTACCTGTTTCCTTGGTCTTACCGATAACGGGAAGCAAGCCTTTCTCAAGCTCGATTGTGGGATTACCTCTCTCGTATTTATCCTCATAAATAAAGCCGCCTGTCTTTACACGAACGGTCAAATATGTGGACAACGCATTAACAACGGAGGAACCAACACCATGGAGACCACCGCTCGTCTTGTAAGCAGTATTGTCGAACTTACCTCCGGCATGAAGTGTAGTGAATACAAGACGTTCGGCACTTATACCCTTTTTGTGCATGCCAACGGGGATACCACGACCGTTATCTGAAACTGTAGCTGAGCCGTCGGCTTCAAGAGTCACATGAATCTCGGTACAGCAACCTGCAAGATGCTCATCGACTGAGTTATCGAGTATTTCGTATACAAGATGATTAAGACCTCTTGTGGAAACACTGCCTATATACATACCGGGACGCTTCCTGACCGCCTCTAAACCTTCGAGGACGGTTATACTCTCGGCATCATAAGTATTCTTACCCATAATAATAACCTCTTTAAGTGATTTCACGAAGGAGCGCAGACTCCCACCAAAATAGTATAGCACACTTTCTTTTTAAAGAAAACAAAAAACACACGATATGGTATTAACAAAATGCGTTAATTACTACATCGTGTGTGAATTATAAACTTATTATGATTTGATTATTCAAACGATTTCTTGGTAATTGCTATTGCCAATGCGCCGGGTCCGATATGGCAGCTTACGCTGAGTGAGAGCTTGTCGACAAAAGAAATAGTTGCATCGGGAAAAGCTTCCTTGATGTCTTCGACAAATACTCTTGCATTCTCCTCATTGTATGTATATGCAACAGAAATGTATACTCCTGCGCCTGTCTCGGTACCGCCGAATCTTCCGGTGATGTCCTTGCGGGCCTGATCGATCATGATGGTCTTGGCCTTGGCAATAGTACGACAAGTGGCAAAAGTATCAAGCTTCTCACCCTGAATCTGAAGTACAGGTTTAATCTTTAACAAAGTTCCAAGCATTGCAACCGCCGGAGTGAGGCGTCCGCCCTTCTTAAGATATTCCAGAGTATCTATGCAGATATAAATGCTGGAATTAAACTTATCATCTTCAAGCTTCTGCTTAATCTCTTCAGCATCGAAGCCGTCATTGGCAAGCTTAATCGCATCCATTACCGACTGACGCATGGTAACTGAAATACGCTGATTGTTAACCGGCTGAACCTTACCCTCATAGTCCTCGGCAAGCATTCTTGCGGTTTGATAAGAACCACTTAAGCCGCTGCTCATGGGTATATAAACAATTTCATCGTATTCCTTCAACGTTTCGTCCCAACAGTTTAAAACGTCTTCGGGGCCGGGCTGACTGGTGGAAACGGTACTTCCACCCATGAGTTTCTCATAGAACTCATCCTGGGTAAGACTAATGTCTTCAAAGTACTCAACTCCGTCTATCATAAAAGGCATGGGAAGCACTGTTATGCCGAGAGCCTTAGCCTCTGCCTGAGTGATTCCGCTGTTGCTGTCGGTTACTACCGCAATTTTTGTACTCAAATCAATATCCCCTAACTAATCTTTATAAGACTCAAACACATTGATTTTACTGTTAAATCGTTCTAAAGTCAATTAAATTTCCTTTAATATCGCTTAGCCTGTCTGCGGCTTTTTCATAGAAACTGCCGGCAAGCAGCATCAAATCGCCGTCTTCCACTATATCGCCTATAGAAAACTGGAGCTCTCCGCTCTGTCTTACGCCGTTAAGCTCTCCGGGACCGCGAAGCTTCATGTCTTCATTTGCAATCTTAAAGCCGTCGTTGGTCGTATTAAGAATTTTTAAACGCTTTAAAGTCTCTTCGTTCTTCGTATCTGACATAAGAATACAATACGAAGCATCGCTTCCGCGGCCTACACGTCCTCTTAACTGATGAAGTTGCGAAAGGCCGAATCTGTCGGCATTCTCTATCATAATAATTGTGGCGTTCGGGACGTCTATGCCGACTTCTATTACTGTTGTGGAAACAAGAATATCGATGTTCTTGTTCTTAAAATTCTCCATAATGCGGGTCTTTTCGTCAGGCTTCATCTTGCCGTTTAACGAAGCAACTCTGTATGCATCACCGAAATACTCCTTAATATCCTTGGTATGCTGCTCCACGCTCTTAAGATTTGGGTCGTATTCGTCATTATCGTATACCATAGGGCAAATAATATAAGCCTGGTGCCCTGCATCAAGTTCTTCTTTAATCTTCTCATAGGATTTTCTGCGGTAAGAAGAATTGACCACACAATTCTGCACGGGGATACGGTTCTTCGGAAGCTCATCGATAATTGATACCGAGAGTCCTGCGAATACAATCATGGCAAGCGTACGTGGAATCGGCGTCGCACTCATTACAAGCAAATGAAGCTCATGTCCCTTATTCTTAAATGTTTCACGCTGTTTAACACCGAATCTGTGCTGTTCGTCGGTAATAACAAGTGCAAGATTCTTAAATTCAACGCCCTCTTGAATTATGGCATGAGTTCCGAGAATAACATTGGCCTCGCCCGAAGCAACCGCCGCAAGAGCTTCTCTCTTATCCTTGGCAGACATTTTGCCGGTCAAAAGAACAGGCTTGAAACAAAGATTGTACTTATCGGTTAATGCCTTAATATTCTCAAAATGCTGACGCGCAAGTACTTCGGTAGGAGCCATCATAGACCCCTGATAACCATTAGCTGCACACATCAAAAGAGCCATTATTGCAACAATTGTCTTACCGGAGCCGACGTCACCCTGCACAAGGCGGTTCATAAGATAGTCTCCGCTCATATCATTAAAGATATCGCTAATTGCACTATTTTGAGCATTTGTAAGTGAATAAGGAAGGCTGTCTCGAAGTCGCTTTGTATCGGCAACTTCTATCATTTTATAATTATTGGGAAGATTTATGTTCTCCTTGGCGCCTTCTTTGGCTATGCGGATAAAAGAAAGGAATTCTTCGAATACAATACGCCTTCTGGCATAATACTGAGCCTCGAAATCAGTCGGAAAATGTATGTTATAAAGAGCTGTAGGATAATCGGACAAAGAAAATTCCTTAAGCTCCTCTGCTGTCATGTAATCACTCGGAAGCTTAAGTCCTTCAAGTACTTGTCTTACGCATTTAGAGAGTCTGTCGTTGGATAAGTCTTTGGTAAGCGAATAAACAGGGGCAATTGTACCTTCAAGTTTAGAATATTCGTCCTGAGAGTACATTTTGGGCTGATCCATTAAAAGGCGGTCTTTAACGACCCTGAGCATTCCCCTAAAGACCTTTTTGTCTCCGACTTTAACCGATTTAAGCATGTACGGCGCGTTAAAGAACTTTACCTCAAATACATTCTCGGAATCGGTAACAAAAAAAGACACAATACTCTTGTTATTGTATCTTTGAATCTTAGGCATACTCTTAACGGTCGCCAAAACAGCATTGCGCTCGCCGACAGATGCCGATTTTATATCGGTTATATGTTCATAGGAATCATAAGCTCTGGGATAATAATTCAGTAAATCCGCGCAATTAAATATTCCAAGCTTATGAAAAAGCTCGGCACTTTTGGCGCCTATACCCTTTAAATTGTCAACAGGTGTTCTACTGTCCATAATTCCCCAAAAAGAAAGCCCGGAAGCCTAAGCCGCCGGGCTGTTTATTATTCAGCTGAAATAATGTAATAGTAAATCGGCTGTCCGCCCAAATTACATTCAACATCGCAGGAAGGATACTTGTCATTGATGTAAGCAACTATCTCATTAACATCATCTTCGGATACTTCCGCTCCGTAGTATATGCTGAAAAGCTCGACATCTCCGT
Source organism: Lachnospiraceae bacterium (assembly GCA_017544835.1). Classification (GTDB taxonomy): domain Bacteria; phylum Bacillota; class Clostridia; order Lachnospirales; family Lachnospiraceae; genus UBA1258. Next base: position 26,256 of record JAFYDI010000021.1, read on the forward strand.
CCTTGGCCAACTCATCAATGGTCTCGCAGGTAACGGTCTTTAAGTCTTCATTGACTGCAAGGAGTCCGGAATCGCCAAGACCCATGTAGTCGCCTTCTTTGATTTCTTTGTCGTCAATCTGAGTGTCTCTGACTGAATAGGTGACCTGTCCGGTCTTGACATTCTTAATCTCTTCGCTCATGCATGCTTCGTTGTCTTCAGGAGAAGCGTCGGCAACGAAATTAATCATGGCTGTAATACCCTGAGGAATGGTCCTGGTAGGTATAACGATTACCTTCTTGTCATCTACAAGGTACTGAGCCTGATTGGCAGACATGATAATGTTCTTGTTGTTGGGTAATACAAATACAGTGCGGGCGGGAATGGTCTTAATTGCTTCCACAAAATCCTCAGTGCTGGGGTTCATGGTCTGACCGCCCTCAATAACGTAATCTACGCCAAGGCCTTTAAAAATCTCGCTTAAGCCATCACCTGCGGATACGGATACAAAGCCGTAATCTTTAAGTTCAACGGGCTTGGCGGGTGCTTGTGATTCAACGTTCTCAGCCTTCATATTGTCGACCTTTATGTCAGTAAGGTGACCATATTTAAGACCGCGCTGGATTGCAAGACCGGGGTCGTTGGTGTATACGTGAACCTTTAAAATTTCCTCATCCGTTACAATAGCAATAGACTCGCCGATTGTTTCAAGATAAGCTTTAAAGTCGATTTCGTGCTTAATATTGAATACCTTGTCAAGGTGAACAATGTATTCGGTGCAGTAAGCAAACTTGGATTCTTCTTTCTCTTCTTCTATAGCTTCGGCGGCGGTCTCTCCCAAATCATAAGAGATTTCCTTACCAAGGAATGCATCGTAAGCGCCGTGAAGAATCTCTACAAGACCCTGTCCGCCGGAGTCTACTACGCCTGCCTGCTTTAAGATGGGAAGAAGGTCGGGAGTATGCGCAAGAACTACTTCCGCATGCTTTATAACTTCGTCCAAAAATGTTTCAAGATTGTCGGAACCTGCATCTGCAAGCTCACGAGCTTTATCGCTGATGCCCTTGGCCACGGTAAGAATTGTACCTTCCTTGGGCTTCATTACTGCTTTGTATGCTGTCTCTACAGCCTTTTCACAGGCATCTGCCACCATGGGGATGGTGATTTCTTCGGATTCCTTGACAAGTTTGGTAAATCCGCGAAGTAACTGGGAAAGAATAACACCGGAGTTACCTCTTGCACCCTTAAGGGAGCCTGATGAAATAGCCTTACATAAAGTCTGCATTGTGATGTCGTTGGTGCTCTGGAGAGCATGTACGTCCTTGGCTGCAGACATGATAGTCATTACCATGTTGGTACCGGTATCGCCGTCCGGTACGGGGAATACGTTTAATTCATTAATCCATTCTTTCTTGGCCTCAAGGTTCTTAGCACCGGCTAAAAACATCTTGGCAAGTAAATCCGCATTTATAACATTTGCTGCCATTTGGCATCCTCCTAGTCGATTGCTTTAACGTCTTCTACGAAAACGTTAATCTTTCCGATTTCAAGACCGGTGAACTCTTCGACTTTATATTTAACATTATTAATAAGGTTGTCTACGACAGCCTGAATGCTCACACCATAAGATACAATGATGTGAAAGTCAAGCGAAAGTTTACCGTGATCGGTCAAAGAAACCTGTATTCCTCTGCAAATATCCGCAGAATTAATCTTAAGAAGCTTAACCAAGCCGTCTTTAACGTTAACGTTGGCCATTCCGACTATACCAAAGCATTCAACGGCAACTGAGCCCGCATACTGCATGATAACGCCCGGATCAACAATAACATTACCCAGATGGGTGTTCATGGATGAACCTTTCATACGCACCTCCGGTTAAAATAGTAGAAGTCAAAAAAACTCATACATGTGTCATTATAACCTTAAATATGAAAAAAGAAAACACATTTTTTTGCGAGTTTAACATAATATTATTTTTTGCTTGCAATTTAGCTTTGTTTCTGATATTATCTCTATGTTGCGAGTTTCGCAAAGATTCCGAGCTTTAAGGAGGTGCTAAAGATGGCAAAGTGTGCTGTTTGCGGAAAAGGTATTCATTTTGGAAATAACGTAAGCCATTCTAATAGAAAGTCCAGCAGAATGTGGGGCTCCAACATTCAGTCCGTATCTTGCAAGGTTGACGGAACTACTAAGAAGCTTCATGTTTGTACCAGATGCTTAAGATCCGGTAAAGTTGAAAGAGCTTAATTTCAGATTAATATCTTTTTATAAAAAGAGAACCGAAATTCGGTTCTCTTTTATTTTGCCGATTTATAATAATCAAACTCATTCCTCAATCGGTCGTATTCTTTATTGATAATCATAACCATATCCGAATCCCCGCAGAGATTATCGGGATGGAATATCTTAAGAAGGTCCCTGTATCGCTTCTTAAGCGCAAGTGAATTGTTGACACCCGCAAATAGCGTTCCCGCAAGATCCGTGTAAGCTTCTTCGTGCTTAATGGTCTTGGTAACCTGCTTCTCGGTTTCAAAGGCAAGGCGTTCCTTGGCAAGACGCTTACGGTCGGCATCAAGATCTGCGAAACCGTCCTTAAGTATCTGCATCTTTTTGTCAAAAAACATCTCTTCGTCCTTTAAGCGTTTTCTCTCACTTACGTTACGAAGGTTAATGGCTTTCATCTCCTCAACGAAGGCAACTTTCTCATTTAAGAATTTCTCATGAAGCTCGTTAAGTTCTTTCTTACGGATTTCAAGCCTGATGTTTTCTTCGAAAAGCCATCTTTTTAAGTCATTTAGTTGTTCTAAATCATCGCTTAAAAGTTTCTCCTCGAAAGATCCATCCATTAAACTTCCTCCTCGGGAAAGGCTTTCTCAATTACTTCTTTGTCAGAAGGCATGTCCTTTTTGGTAATCATATCGGAAATCTTGTCGACTACGTCGGGAACAAGATCCAAAATCTTGGTAACTGCATCCTGATTCTTGACATTTACAAGCTTTGAAGTTCCGTTCTTAATAACGAGTACAGCGCTGGGACTTACCTTACCCGTAATTCCGCCGCCTGCACCGTTCTTACTGTCCTTGGCACTTGCGCCGGCACCCATGCCAAAAGAAATATCCACTAAAGGAAGGATAATCGTATCATCAATCCTTACGGGCTCTCCGACAACAGTCTTGGCCGAAAATACCGCATCGGCGCCTTTCATAAGTGATTCTATAAGTGAACTGCAATTTTTCTCGGACATTTAATTAAACCTCCCGAAACATCTTTATTATCTTTCTGATATTCTTATTAAAATATAAAACTGCTCCGGTCCATAACACCCTGAATACCGTTATATGACCTCTTAACTTACCTTCTATCGAAATAATCGGTTCTTCAAAATTACCGACGATTCGCACATTCTTGCCAAGAATCGGTTTTAGTGCAGATGTAATAACAAGAATCTGCCCCGTAACAGAAGGGTCGTCAAAACCCACCTCTCCGTTTATATAAAGCTTACGGGGACATATGTGCTTAAGAAGTTTGAATATCTTATTCTTAGAGTATTCAAAGGCTTTCTTAAATCGTATTGACTTAATTATTTCAATATACTTTTTTATTTTAACATAAAAACTTTGATTCTCAAAATTTTTATTAGGCGATTCGGATTTGGCATCTTTCTCTTTATGAGATTCGGGATTTGTATCAACTGCGTTTTCAGTTTTCACTTCGGAGTTGACAGGCTTTGGAGTCTCGTGGACTTCTTCATTAACGGTTGATTCTTCAGTTTTAGGCACATCTTCTGTTGCATCAGTAGTTATAGAAGGCTTATCTTCTGCTTTCTCCGCTATAGGCTTCGAAGGTCTGGCGGGAACCGAAGATGCGGAAACTGATTCATATTCTTCGCCAAAGTCATCGTCAAAATCATCGGGTACGGTGTCCCTTGCATTGGATTTAAGCTTAATACCGAATATTTTAATGATTAAAGGATTCTTCTCACCTAAAGTATATACGACACTTACAATATGTAGTAACCACGTAACTTTCGCCGTAACTGCCGGCTTGCTGTCCTTAAAAGAGCCATTAGCTTTATATCTTATGGGTACGAACAATACAAGAAGAACTGCAAGCAGAATAATTCCAAGTATGGAAAGCAATACAATTCCCAAAATTACCAAAATTTTCAAAAATACCGCCATTATTCATTCTCCCCATAAAACTGTGCCTTTATCTCGGCCTGTACGGTATTCTCAATGGTTTTTAGTGCGTCAAATTCATTGTATTTGCGATAAGAAATTTCGCTAATGCATCGCACGTATTCAAAAGCATCATCCTGAGTCTTAAGGAGCGCCTTAACATCGTATTCCTGTTCTCTGAAATACTTTTGAAGAAACATTCTTGACGAAATTATTTCAAGGCGCTTGGTATTATCATTGAAGTTAACAAGATAATAGCCTTTAATAAGCTTTCCTCTATTCAATTTATCAATGACTTTGTCGGGATGCTTAATGTCTTCATCCACAAAACAATTGGGCGAAAGCTTCATTTAATTTTCCAACCATTGTGAGCTTTGTTTAAGTGTTCTGAACTCGTTATATGCTTTTTCAAGAATACATTTTTCATTGTCAAACTTAAGTAAATGGTATGCTTCATGATATTTATAGAAGCCCGAATCCTCAAAGAACTCATCTTTCTGAGGCTTTGAATAAAAAGATTTTGTACTCATAAGGAACCATTTAACGGTTTTAACTATTTCTTCATTGCCGACTTTGAATGAGTAATGAGTATCTCCTATATATTTAACTATGCTTGCGGCTGAACCGCCTTCTTCTTTGACCTCTCTTAATGCAGTCTGTTCATAGGATTCTCCCGGTTCAACGGTACCCTTCGGAAGTACCCAACCGTGAAAATGATCGTAAAAATTCTTATAAAGGACCAAAATCTTGCCCCTGTACACGACAATGCCGCCGCAGCTGATTGCTTCTTTCATTGCAATCCTCCTAAAATTAACTATTATTCCTCATCTGTATATTCGCTGTCATCTTCTATGTTTCTGAAGTATTCGTCGAATATTTTCTTGGCCATGGGGGTGGCATATAAATTACCCGAACCCGCATCCTCAAGTATTATTGTAACACAAATTTGCGGATCATCAATCGGCGCAAATCCGGTGAACCACGAATGAGTCGATGAACTGCTGCTTGAAAACTCCGCGGAACCCGTCTTGCCGGCAACCGTATAAGCCTCTGTATTAAGGCGTTTGGCGGTACCGTCCGTTACAACGGCTCTCATCATTTCGGTTATAATCTCAGCTTCTTCAACGGACATCAAGCGTTTATATTCTTCCGGTTCAAAAGCTTTAACGGTATTCATATTACTGTTTACAACTTCCGAAATAAGATAAGGCTTCATAAGCACGCCGCCATTGGCAATACTTGAAGTTATCATATTAAGATGCATCGGACTCATAAGGGTATCGCCCTGTCCGAAGGCCGTACGCACCATTGTAATATCGTCAAAATCGGTGGATGCATGTGCGGCGCTTTCCGAATAATTCATGGTAAGCGGAAGCTCCGAATTAAACATAAGACTGTCAAGTGTCTTCTGGAACGCTACTCTGTCTAAGCTTAAGCCTATATTACCAAATGATGAGTTACAGGACTTGGCAAAAGAAGACTTTAAGTTAAGATGCCCGTGTACCTGATGATTATAACAGCTGATGGAACCTTCTTTTAAACTAAGTCCACCCGAACAGTTAAAACTGTATTTGGAATATGTGTCGGGATTCTCTCTTATATATTCAAGTAAAGTAACAATCTTAAATGTGGAACCCGGAGGATAAAGACCCTGCGTTGCTCTGTTTAAGAGAACCGAACTGTTCTTATCGTTAATCAAATCGTTCCATATAGAATCGATTTCATTGGGGTCAAAATCGGGTTTTGAAACCATCGCGAGGATTTCACCGGTCTTGGGATTGGATACAACTACAGCGCCTTTATAAGTGCCAAGTGCTGTGTAAGCCACTTTCTGAAGATTTTCATCAAGAGTTGAGATTACTCCGTCGCCTATATATTTATTACCCGTCAAGTCTGCAGCCATGCGTTCGCCTATAGGCTGATTGGTATTGATTAAGTAATAGTTGGCTGTACCTTCAATACCGGCGCGACCGTTTGTAGAGTAACCCACCGCGTGAGAAAAAATATTATAGAAAGGATAAAATCTTGTCTCTTCACCCGTTCTTCTGTCAACTCTTGTCTCTGCCAGAATTACATTATTTCTTGAATAAATAGTGCCACGTTTGGTCTGGGCAATAACGACTTCCTGCATGGGATTGTAGCTGTTGTTGAAGAGCTCTTCCTTGTGAGTTGCGCTATATACGCACAGATAAGTGCAAAGAGCCATGAAGCCCGCTATAACGATGTATGTAAGTGCAAGCACTATGTTATTCCTTCTTTTGCTTGATGAAGGCAATTTGGAGAGCTTAACATCGTCAGTCGGCTGAGATCTTACTACATACATGCCCTCTATTACAAAGAAAGCCATAAGTGTAGCCATAACCGAGCTTCCGCCGTGACTCACAAAAGGAAGCGTCACACCGGTAAGCGGAATAAACTTAGTGCCGCCGCCGATGGTTAGAAATACCTGAATGACATACACAAGTCCGAGACCTATGGATATAAGCTTGTAGAAGCTGTCATCGAATTTAAAAGAAATATTGATAAACATTATAAAACAGCTTAAGCATATAAGCACAAGGCACACGGCAAATACAATACCCAGCTCCTGCACTATCGCAGAGAAAATAAGGTCTGTCTCCACATAAGGTATGCTGTCGGGCGTACCGTTAAAAAGTCCCACTCCGAACCATGAGCCACTGCTAAGCGCAAAAAGCGACTGTGTAATCTGGTAGCCTTCATTGTCGATAACCGAAAAAGGATCGATAAAAGCTGCAATACGCACACGCACATGTCTGAATATATTGTAGCCCGCTATAGCAATTCCGACTCCTGTAAACGCACCGATTGATAAATAAATATAATTCTGAGTGGCAATAAAAACCAAAATAACAAATACTACGTAGTATACAAGCGCTGCACCAAGGTCATTGGATGCCGCAAGTATAATAATATGAAGTGCCGCAATAGCCGTAGTAAGCGCAAGATTCTTAAACTTAATACTGATACACAAAGCGCCGGATACGAATATTACAAACAATACCTTAACGAATTCCGAAGGCATAAAATACACGCCGAAAATTGAAATGGAAAGCTTCGAACCGCCGGAAATACTGCCCGCAAAATAGACAATCGTAAGGGCCACAATCCCCACAGCCGCATATATAAACGGAATGTTCGGTATTCTCTTAATCTTCTTCATTAAATAGGGAATAAAAGAACATATGGCAAAAGAAACAACCACGATAACAAACTGCTTAACCGCCGACCTGTAATTTAGTCTTACAAGCATAATAAGACCTATACTTATAAGCATACAGGCATTATTGATCAAAAGCCTGTTGATACGCGGGTAAACCATCGGCAGAATCTCGATAACACCGAGAATAAATATCTGCAAAATCGCATAGAATATCAAATATCTGACCTCTCCGGTCTTAAGAATAACAGAAAGAAAGCACGCAAAATGAACCAGCACAATCATTATGAGCTGGCTTACATATATGCTTTTTCTGGAATGCTCTTCTTTGTACTTAAACACCAGAAAACACTCTAATGTATAGAGCAGCATAATAACAGCAGTAAAATATTTAGATAGAGTGGTGATATACTGAACCAATTACTCTACTCCCCGCTTCCAATATGCTTTCGTAAATTTGTCGGGCGCCGTTCCGACTTTAAGTAAGAACAGAGAAAGAATATTCTTTGTCATCGATGCACTTTCATCGGTAAAAGAAAGAACTATTCTCTCTTTCGAAAACTTGCTGCTTCCAATCTCGTCATTAAGATATGTGGGCACGCTGTTGTATATAATGTTTGAACAAATGTCACAATTTCTGTATACAGGAAATACCGTATCCGTACGATCTTTAATGTACACAAATGCATTTCCCTTGTGCTTCATACAACCGTGAGAAGTCTTTAATACACAATTGGACGTATGCATAAGGGGCAACTTACCGTATGCATAAATATATGTGTTACCATCGTAACATTCTTTTAACTCATGCTGTGACAATTCAAGGGGTGCAACATGAGCATCTGAAAGGCTTGCAATAAAGCTTGCCGATGCATTATTGGCAGTATATATCTCGCTTCCGACAACGATATTTATATCGACATTCGCTTCAAGAACGATATTCAATCCTTCCAAATTGCGCACATAAACAGCACAACAGTTATTATTGCACACTTGCTTTAAAAAATTCTTAACATAACCGTAATCCTTAATCCTGATTACATCAGGAAGCATTGCAATAATATTGTCACCCTTCAAATCATGTTTAAGTAAAAGCTCGCTCGGAACACATACATATATGTTATCAAAAGAACAAGCTACATCATACTGCTCCTTGGTATGAACCATTACAATTGGCTTCTGCACAAAACTATCGTTATGTTCACGCGCCTTAATGGTGACCGAACTTGTAAGTGGGGGGTTCTTGACACTCATGGCATCGGTTAATTCGGTTATAGCATTACGCCTCAAGTCATTAAGCGCTTTAACCGGCAAGAATGCAGGCTCGGGCATTTCGACATAAATATCTTCGGCAATAAAACTCGTGTCGCCAAGCTTGGATAATTGTTTAATAACATCATCTTCGGCCAAAGGACGGCTTATAGGTGCACTAACCACATCTCCATATGCAGTGACTGACTGCTCTTCGCATGTTACGGTCAAAGAACAAGCCTCACCGCGGATCAAAGAAGCAAACATGGAAACAGCTTTCTTCGGAACGGATGATAAAAATCTATCCGAAACTTCTTTCATAAGGAAATCGTCATTGCCGTTATAGGCGGGACTGTCAAGCGTTATCATATATCTTCCGTTTTGAGTATGATAATAGCCACTGCCTATTTCGGACCTTAAGTACATATGACGTAAATTATCAAAATCCCTGTCGTCTATTTTGAATTTCTCAGGATGTTCCGAATATAAGTCAATGTACTTACGGTATACGGATGTAACATATGCCGTGTATTCGGGCTTCTTCATACGTCCCTCAATTTTAAGGGAATCTATGCCTGCATCAATAAGTTCAGGTAATATACCTACCGTGCACTGATCTTTCATAGAAAGCAGATATTTGTCTTCATGAGAATTATCGTCAAGCATTTTGTAAGGCAATCTGCAAGGACCCGCGCAGCGTCCGCGATTACCGCTTCTGCCGCCTAAGCACGAGCTGAATAAGCACTCTCCGGAGTATGAATAACACATTGCTCCATGAATGAATGTCTCAATTTCGATATCAACTTCCGATTTGACAGCCTTAATTTCAGATAAAGACAGTTCTCTTGCAAGAACCACTCTCGAAGCGCCTATAGATTTATAGAACTTAACAGATTCTGTACCCGTAGCGAATCCCTGGGTGCTTACATGACATTCCATTTCGGGAAACAAATCCTTAAAACGAACAATAAGCCCCAAATCCTGCACAATACAACCGTCAAGGCCGGCTTCATATAGCGGTCTTATATAATCAATAACCTCGTTATACTCACGTTCCTTAATGAGCGTATTTACGGTAAGGTAAACTTTAACATTGTTGATATGGGCAATTTTAATTGCCTTAACTATTTCCTCTTCGGTGAAATTATCTGCATATGCCCTTGCGCCGAACCTGGCACCGCCTAAATATACGGCATCACAGCCGGCACTCAACGCACCTATGAATGATTGAAAATTGCCTGCCGGTGACAGTAATTCCATACGTAAACCTTTCTTTGACATAATAAAGAAAAAAGGCTGAATAAAACAGCCTTTTAAGTTAGTTATTCTTAAGTTCGGATTCGAGTCTGTAAAGCTTTCTCGCGCTTTCGTCAAGCTCGCTTTTAAGAGACTTCATATTCTTCTCCGAATTATCAAGCTTTATCTGAGAAGCGATAAGCTCATGCTTTAAATCATATAACTCCTTCTCCTTGGCACTTATCTCTTCCTCAAGGAGGGATATCTGCTTCTTGGCTTTAAAATAATCATCGGCGATGTTAAGCTGCAAGAGCACATTCTGAGTATCAACCGGAGAACGTCTGAATCCTTCTATTCTGTTGTATTCCGCAAGCTTGGAATTGATATAAGCCGCTACCTTCTGGAGGTATTCTTCGCTTTCATATCCGCTGAGCCTGAAAACCTTGCCGCCGATAATTACTTCTGTATCAGTTTTAGCTGCCATGAAAAGCAATCCTCCCGGGAAAATTTAGAATTAAAAAAGAACAGATGATACTCTAATCTGTATTACTAATAATTATAATCGTTAAGTATTTAAATTTCAAGGGCTCACGCATTCATCTCAATGCCCAAATGTCTATATGCAAGTTCGGTAACCATACGACCTCTGGGGGTTCTTATAATGAATCCATTCTTGATTAAATAAGGCTCATAAACTTCTTCTATGGTGCCCGAATCCTCGCCGATTGTGGCAGAAAGTGTATCAAGGCCGACGGGACCGCCCTTGTAAAGTTCAATCATGGTAACAAGTATATTTCTGTCCACATGATCAAGCCCCATTTTATCTACGTCCATTAAGTCAAGAGCTGTTCTTGCAACATCGCCTGTTATAACTCCGTCAAAACGCACTTCTGCAAAATCTCTTACTCTCTTAAGCATACGATTGGCAAGTCTGGGGGTTCCCCTGCTTCTTCTGGCAAGCTCATCCGCGCCGTCTGTATCAATCTTTACGTTTAAAATTTTAGCAGAATGTCGGATTATTGTAGACAATTCATCGACATTATAAAACTCAAGCTTCTGAACCACGCCGAATCTGTCTCTTAAAGGTGCCGAGAGAAGTCCCGCTCTGGTGGTAGCGCCTACAAGCGTAAATTTGGGAAGATCGAGTCTTATCGACTTGGCTGAAGGACCCTTACCAATCATAATATCAAGAGAATAATCTTCCATCGCGGGATACAAAACTTCTTCAATCTGCTTATTGAGTCTGTGAATCTCGTCTATAAAAAGAAGGTCTCCTTCTTTAAGCCCGTTAAGAATAGCTGCCATGTCGCCGGGCTTCTCAATTGCGGGACCGCTTGTAATCTTGATGTTAACGCCCATTTCATTGGCAATAATCTGCGCAAGCGTAGTCTTTCCGAGTCCGGGAGGTCCGTACAAAAGAACATGGTCAAGCGCATCGTTACGGTTCTTGGCCGCTTCGATGTACACTTTCATAATATCCTTAACCTTTTCCTGACCAATGTATTCAGACAGGAAATGCGGCCTTAAGGAGCCTTCCAATTTAACATCTTCTTCGGTTATTTTGGTTTCAATCATTCGTTGCAATTTGAGTCACCTCATCAAAACATATATTGAAGAGAAAGTTTCAAAATTTCGTTGGTGTTAAGTTCTTCAAGATGTTCTATCTTAAGAACGGCCGCCTTGGCATCCTTTTTATCGTATCCAAGCGCAACCAACGCTTCGATTGCATCAAGAGCATCCTGCGATAGCTTACCGTCAGACTGTGCAGGTGCTTCGGAAACGGTGCCGATAAGAGGTTCTTTGGCCAATTTGTCCTTTAAATCAACGATAATACGCTCTGCGGTTTTCTTGCCTATTGTAGGAGCTTTACTGAGGCTTGCCACATCACCTGTTACAATAAAGTATTTAATGATGGGAACATCTGCTATGCTGAGAAGCGCCTGTGCGCCTTTAGGGCCCACGCCTGAAACCCCGATAAGAAGATTAAACATATCGAGCTCATCACGTGTAAGGAAGCCGTATAAGCTCATTCCGTCTTCGCGCACACTAAGATATGTAAATACTTTAATCTCGTTGCCAATGGATGGAAGATTCTCGCACACAGACTCGGCTACCGTCACGTTATAACCAACTCCGTTTACATCAATAACTATATTTCCGGGTCTGTTCTCTTCCAATATACCCTTTAAAAAAGCAATCATACTCTACCTCACTACCCTTGGAAACAATCTGTGAAATATCCAGCTTTTGATGCAGGCTCACCGTTTAGAGTCAAATGACTTGTATCGCCGAAGAACTGAGTCCTGAAAGCACATTTTCCGGGCTCTCGCTCTTCTGTAGCCAATACTGTAACTGCAGTAGGTGCAGTGTAAAAAGCATGCCACAATACAAACGGTGAAATACCGAGTAAATGTCCCATTATAAGAAACGACACACCCAAATGGCAAAAGAACACGAGTGTCTTGCCATGGTCCGAACCATCTGTTAGATAATACTCGCCGTTTCTCTTGAGTCCATATTCTTCTAAAAGCTTATCAAAAGAGCTATATACGTGTTCCGTTTCGCCCTTAATATCATTCTCATGTAACAGTTCTATTTCAGCCCACTTATCTTTATCATAAGCATCTTTGTACTTAGTCCAAAGCTTTGGATAAAAGTCCCAGGGCACATGAATCTCGTTATTCTGCTCAGGATGATGAGTCGGATAGTAAAATTCCTTAAGCCACTCACACTCCGTAGCTTCCATGTTTATCTTCTTAAGCGAATACTCGCATGTAAGCCTGGCTCTTCCTAAAGGCGAGCGATAAATATGTGTAATCTCATCTTTCCATCCAAGAACTCGCTCTGCCAAAAGTTCAGCTTCTCTCTTACCCTTTTCGGTAAGAGTATCATTTTTATAATCCGGATCGCCGTGGCGAATAAAAATCAATCTCATAAACACCTCAAATAAGTATCATTTAACACTTATTAAGTATAACAAATCTTTTAATAAATATCTCGATAGATTATTCAATCAGACTCAATATTGTTGGTTAACAACAACTTCTTTAAGTATTTCATCATATACGGTAATGTCTATATATGTACCCTTATGCGAATAATCGGCAGTGCCAATCATCACATTTTCGGGGGCTCCATCTGAACTGAATTTTACTGATAAAGTATCAACATTATTTAGCTCATATACCATGATAGGTGATTCAGAATCATTACCGGATAAAAATTGAAGCTCTCCATTACGATACAACCATTTGCCGCCCATTAAAAGATCGTCATACTCAAACCCGATTCGATCCAAAGCATCACAATATTCATTTATATTGTTCTCTATGGAAGAAGTATATTCAACACTTATAACGGCGCTAAAGTCTGATTTTGATTTGGTAAGCAATGCAGCCAATGCATAAATACCCGAAGCGTTTTTTATCTTTTCTTTAAGCTCTTCACGATAATAAAAAGCTAAGTCTTCATCCCATTGGGTGTACTTTTCATCACCTCGGTGGTCTTTAACTGAATAATTTTGCACGATATAATCAGCCAAGTATTCAGAAATCTTTCTTGCTCCATATGCGTTAGTATGATTACCGTCGTAAAAATCACTGGCGTAGTCTAATTCCAACTCATCCGTTATCTTATTAAAATCAATGAACCCGATTCCTCTTTCCTCTGCAAATGTTGCGGCTGCGTTAACCTTGGCCTGATCGTCACCGGGATCGTAAAAAGGTGTTTTTATTAAGACAAGGTCAAATGATTTTTCTTTTGACAATTCATACAAATCATTGAGCCATTTTTGGTTAGTCTACGAAAGCATCGATGATTCTGTGTCATGGGCTGTGGGTGAAGCCGCAGCGCTTCCTACGGTAAAAATTATTTCTTCACCTCTTAAAAAAGAATTGGGAATATAATCTTCAAAATCCAGTCGTGTTAATTCTTTATATCTGGTATGAACAATGGGAAAACGGAATAAATAGTCATTAATATCCGTCTCTTTATCTTCTTTAAAAAATTCTTTGACATGATTGTAAGAATTGGACGAAGGCTTCATGGAAATCAAATTACGGTATCTGTTACCTTCAATTCCGTTACCGTCAGAAAAAAGACCATATAAATCAACAAATACCACTTTGGGAGATTGCGTCTTTAAAAGTTCTTTCAGCTCATAATACGAGGAAACTTTATCTTGTCCGGCAACACTCATGTCAAAAGAAGAAATGCCGGCTTTCTCCCATAAGAAGCAAGGATATATATCGCAATAGACATGCGAACTTCCTACGAATACTACATCTATAAGGTTATCTTCTGTATTATAAAGCTGTTCCACAGATGAACGGTACTCGCCGGTAGTATCTTTCCAGCGAAGAATATTATATGTAACGCATATAACTGTTATTAACAGACCTGTGAAAGCGCAAAATGCAATTGCTTTTTTAACTATGTTATTCATTGTATCCTTGACCTTTCATCAGAAATCAAAATAAATGAATTTAGACGAACTAAAGTCTATTCCGTATTCTCCGTAAACCAATATAATTACAACAAGACCGATATATACAGCCCATCTAAACCAAAGGTTCTGACTTGCTATCAGAGTTCCTACGTCCTGCTTCTTTTTGAAATTTAAAAGAGATACGGCAAAAAGAAGGATTATACACAACATAAGAATCGAAAACTCGCTTCTGTTTAACCCCAGAGAATAAATGGATTCATTAAATACAGCCCAAGGATTAAAATGCGTAAACATTCTCTTTATATATTCAAAAGCAACCTTTATAGATTTGGCTCTAAAGAAAATCCAGGCAAATGAGACAAGTGCAAAAGTAATTATTCGTTTTAACAGATTGAAGCTGAATACATTTCTTTTAACCTTTAATAAATCATAGCATTTATTTCTGATGCCCCCGGTAACTTCACCTATAACACGATAAAATCCATGCAAAAGCCCCCATGCAACAAAATTCCAGGAAGCGCCGTGCCATAAGCCGCTTACAAGGAATGTTATGATAAGGTTGAAGTATTTTCGTACCTTGCCTTTTCTATTGCCACCCAAAGGAATATATACATAATCCTTGAACCATGTGCTGAGCGAAATATGCCATCTGCTCCAAAAATCCGCAATACTTACAGCAAAATAAGGAGTATCAAAATTAGTGCAAAGCTTTATGCCCATGACCCTAGCTGCACCAATTGCAATTGCAGAATAACCCGAGAAATCTGCATATATTTGAAGTGTAAACAGTAATGCAGCAAGAATCAGTTCCACAGTACCGTATAAGTAGTATTGAGAAAAAACTTTATCAACCACAACAGCGGCCCTGTCGGCTATCATGGTTTTCAAGAACAGACCCCATAGCATCAGGCCAAAGCCCGATACCATTGAATCATACGAAAACAGATTCTTCTCTCTTATTGACCTGATTTGAGATAACAGGTTCTTGCTTCTCTCTATGGGACCTGCAACGAGTTGCGGGAAAAAGCTTACAAACAGTGCATAATTAATAATATTTCTTTCAGCCTTGGTCTCTCCCCGATATACATCTATAACATATCCAATTGCCTGAAATGTGTAGAAAGAAATGCCTACAGGAAGAAGAAAATCAAAAGGATTGTTGACTTGAGAGATTTTTGCTTTGGCCAATATAAAGTTAATGTTATTTATAAAGAAATCGAAATACTTAAACAGAAACAGAACTAAAAGATTTACGGTTATACCGGTAATCATAAGTGCCTTTTTATTTTTTTTGCTATCAAAGTGTTCAATAAGTAATGCAGATACGTATGTTATGAGAGTCGTAAAAAGAATAAGAATAATATATTTGGCGTTCCAGCACATGTAGAAATAGTAGCTTGCCAAAAGAAGCCCAATAGGTTTAAGACGTTTGGGAAGAATCAGATATATAATAACAACTATCGGGAAAAACAGAACGAATTCGAATGAATTAAATAACATAATACACCTCAAAAAAACATCTGACACACTATATATAGTATATCAGATGTTTTCAAATTAATCTCTATTTTTTATATAGTTAAGTAATCCGTCCGAATGTATTATTTTCTGCATAAATTCGGGGAAGGGCTGCCCTTTAAAGGATTCGCCGGTAGTTTTGTCGAAAATCTCGCCGGTATCAAAGTTTATCTCGACTTCATCGCCTGCGTTAATCTTTTCGGAGGCTTCTTTACACTCCATGATGGGAAGGCCGATGTTAATTGCGTTACGATAAAAGATTCTGGCGAATGTCTCGGCTATTACGCAGCTTACACCATTAGCTTTTATAGCTATAGGTGCGTGCTCACGGGATGAACCGCAGCCGAAGTTCTTGGTAGCAACTATTATGTCGCCTGCTTTAACTTTACTTACAAATTCTTTGTCGATGTCTTCCATGCAATGAGTTGCGAGCTCTTTGGGGTCTGAAGAATTAAGATATCTTGCGGGTATTATTACATCGGTATCAACGTTGTCGCCGTATTTGAATACTCTTCCTTTTGCGTTCATATTACACCTCCGGGGCAGCTATATAGCCTTTGATTGCACTTGCTGCCGCTACTGCAGGGCTTGCAAGATAGATTTCGCTTGTAATGTGACCCATACGACCAACAAAGTTTCTGTTGGTAGTCGAAACACACTTTTCGCCCTCTGCCAAAACTCCCATATATCCGCCCAAACAAGGGCCGCAAGTAGGGGTGCTGACAACGCCTCCTGCTTCAATGAAAGTTCTGAGCAAACCTTCTTCCATTGCCTGAAGATAAATGGATTGAGTTGCCGGAAGAACAATTAATCTCATGCCGTCGGCAACTTTGTGGCCTTTAAGCACTTCAGCGGCGCATCTTAAGTCATCGATTCGTCCGTTTGTGCATGAACCTATTACTACCTGATCAATCTTAATCTGTTCTTTGATTTCATCGATTGTATGTGTGTTCTCGGGAAGATGAGGGAATGCAATTGTAGGCTTTAATGTAGACAAATCGATAGTGTATTCCTCATCATATACAGCATCCGCGTCAGCTTCATAAACCTTATAATCACGCTTGCTATGTTCCTTAAGATATGCTTCTGTAAGCTCATCTACAGGGAAAATACCGTTCTTGGCGCCTGCTTCAATGGCCATATTGGCTATGGTAAAGCGGTCGTCCATCGAAAGGTTTTTAATACCTTCCCCGACAAATTCCATAGATTTATAAAGGGCTCCGTCAACGCCGATCATGCCGATGATATGAAGAATAACGTCTTTACCGCTGACCCATTTATTCATCTTGCCGACTACGTTAAATTTAATGGCAGAAGGAACCTTAAACCATGCTTTGCCGGTTGCCATGCCTGCAGCCATATCGGTACTGCCTACGCCGGTGGAAAAAGCACCAAGCGCGCCGTAAGTACAAGTATGTGAATCTGCACCGATTATTACGTCACCCGCAACCGTTAATCCCTGTTCGGGAAGAAGCGTGTGCTCGATACCCATCTTACCTACTTCGAAGTAATTGGTAATCTTATTCTTAAGTGCAAATTCTCTTACGCATTTACAGTGTTCTGCGGATTTAATGTCCTTGTTGGGTACGAAATGGTCGGGAACAAGAGCTATCTTGTCCTTGTTAAAAACCTCGGTAAGGTTCATTTTCTCCATTTCCTTGATGGCAACAGGGCTTGTAATATCATTACCCAGTACCAGATCCAAATCAGCTTCGATTAATTGTCCTGCTACAACCGATTCAAGACCCGCATGAGCGGCAAGAATCTTTTGTGTCATTGTCATTCCCATATGGCCTATTCTCCTTTAGTCATTTTCGAACAGTGGTGTGGAAAAATAACGTTCTGCCGTATCGGGCAAAACAGTTACAACAGTCTTACCTGCACCAAGCTTTCTTGCAAGGGCTATGGCGGCGGCTACGTTGGTGCCGCTTGAAATACCGCACATAAGACCTTCTTTGCGCGCAAGATCCTTGGCTGTCTGTATAGCTTCTTCATCGGATACCACATAGATATCGTCATAGATTTCCTGATTTAAATTCCTAGGAATAATTCCGTCACCGATACCCATCTGAAGATGTGTACCGATATTGCCACCTGCCAGTATGGCAGCATTTTCGGGCTCAACCGCCCATATGGTGATATCGGGATTCTGAGCTTTTAGCGTCTCTCCGATACCGCTTATGGTACCTCCTGTACCTATTCCCGAGCAAAATCCGTCTATGGGTCCCGCTACCTGCTCAAGTATTTCAAGACCTGTGTGATGCTTGTGAACGAGCGGATTGTTGGGATTTTCAAATTGTTGCGGAATATATACTCTCGGGTCGGATTTAGCCATGTCAAGAGCCGTCTGAAGGCACTTGTCCATGCATTCACCTATATTGCCTTCGTCTTTAATAAGAATTACTTCGGCACCGTAATGCTTAACGAGTAATCTTCTTTCTGAACTTACGGAATCGGGCATTATAATAACGGTTTTAAAGCCCATAACAGCGCCGATAAGCGCAAGACCTATTCCCTGATTGCCGCTGGTGGGCTCCACAATAATAGAGTCTTTATTGATAACGCCTTCTTTGAGCGCTTTTGTAATCATGTTATAAGCGGTTCTGGTCTTTATGGAACCGCCTACGTTTAGACCTTCATACTTAACAAGGACTCTTGCAGCGCCTTCCGGAACCATTTTGTTGCTTAATTCAATCATCGGTGTATGACCGATGGCTTCCAAAACATTGCTGTAAATCATGTGTTCTTAAAAAAATCAGGGAACCCGAAGGGGCTCCCTGATACCTTCCGAATTAGTTGTTGATTAACTTATCTTCTTCGTTGTTCCAGCTGTAAAGCTTTCTTACCTCTTCACCAACCTTCTCGGCGGGATGCTCGGATGCAAGCTTTCTCATTGCCTTGAAGTGTACCTGCTTACCTGCGGGTGACATATCAAGTAAGAATTCCTTGGCAAATGAACCATCCTGGATATCGGCAAGAATCTTCTTCATGGTCTTCTTGGTTTCTTCGGTAATAATCTTGGGACCTGTGATATAGTCGCCGTATTCAGCGGTATTTGAGATAGAATAACGCATTCCTGCAAAACCTGACTGATAAATAAGGTCTACGATAAGCTTCATCTCGTGGATACACTCAAAGTATGCATTCCTGGGATCGTAACCTGCTTCAACAAGAGTCTCAAAACCTGCCTGCATAAGTGCACATACACCACCGCAAAGAACAGCCTGCTCACCGAATAAGTCGGTTTCGGTTTCGGTTCTGAAGGTAGTCTCAAGAACGCCTGCTCTTGCGCCGCCGATACCAAGTGCATATGCAAGTGCAAGGTCAAGTGCCTTACCGGTAGCGTCCTGATGTACAGCTACGAGACAAGGAACACCCTTACCTGCCTGATACTCTGAACGTACTGTATGTCCGGGTCCCTTGGGAGCAATCATGGTAACGTCAACATTTGCGGGAGGTGTGATACATCCGAAGTGAATGTTGAAACCATGTGCGAACATAAGCATGTTGCCTGCTTCAAGATTGGGCTCGATGTCGTTCTTGTAAAGGTCTGCCTGCTTCTCATCATTGATAAGAATCATAATAATGTCAGCTTTCTTGGCAGCTTCTGCAGCTGTATAAACTTCAAATCCCTGTGCCACTGCCTTGTCCCAGGACTTAGAGCCCTTGTAAAGACCGATAATGACATGGCATCCGGATTCCTTTAAATTCAATGCATGAGCATGGCCCTGTGAACCATAGCCGATAATTGCGATTGTCTTACCCTCAAGTAATGATAAGTTACAATCCTGCTGATAATAAATCTTTGCCATTTTTATATCTCCTTTTATTTAAATAAAAATATTCACTTAATTAATCAAGGTATGTGACCTTGTCTATACCTCTTATAAGACCGGTCATGCCTGTTCTTGCAAGCTCCAAAATTTCAAAACCGTCAAGAAGATCGAGGAATGCTTTAATCTTCTCCTGGTCGCCGATAAGCTCAATAATAAGGCTTTCCTTACCTACATCGATGATATTGGCTCTGAAGATATCGGCTATTGAAATAACGCCCTGCCTCTCTTTGGGACTGCATTTAACCTTGATAAGAGCAAGCTCTCTGTAAACGCTCTCTTCAGGCTTTAATACCTTGATATCTCTTACATCGATAAGCTTGGCTACCTGCTTCTCAATCTGGTCGAGGATATCGTCATCACCGTGAGTGACGATGGTAATACGAGTAAATCTCTCATCTGCGGTTACACCTGCAGTGATGCTGTCGATATTGTAGCCTCTTCTGGAAAAAAGACCGGAAATTCGGCTCAACACACCGGATGTATTGTCTACAAGTAATTGGAAAACTTTGGTATGCATTTTATTCTCCGTTTCACTTAAATTAATATTTATACTAACTACTGAAATGACAAAAGTCAATAAAAAATACTTTAATTCTCTAAATCATTACATTTGGGAAGTGCTAAAGTGCCGGTTCTTGCAACTTCAACCACACTTATACCCGATAACATGGTGCGGAAAACCTTTATTTTTTCGGGAGTATCGCATATCTGAATCATAAGATGGGTGTTGCTCATATCAACGATTTCAGCCCTGCAAATCTCGCAAATTTCAAGGATATCCTTACGGTTTGACTTATTAACCTTTACCTTAATAAGCATTAGCTCTCTTGCTATCGCCTGCTCTTCCTTAAAGGTTTTAACCTTGATTACATCAAGCTTCTTATTGAGTTGTTTCTCTATCTGTTCGAGTGTACGTTCATCACCGGAACTGACAATAGTCATGTTGGATACTTCCGGGTCGAAGGTCTCTCCTACAACGAGTGAATCGATGTTAAAGCATCTTCTTGCAAAAAGGCCCGATACTTTGCTTAATACACCCGATCTGTTTTCTACCAAAACCGAATATAATTTCTTCATATGTGCCTCCGAATCAACCTTTTACAATATCCATTGGATCAACCATAACTTCCATTATGCAAGACTTATCATCCTTCAAAAGAAGGTCTATGGCTGCTTCGGCTTTGCTTGTGTTTTCAACTTTAATGTAGCCCATATCATAAGCTTCGGCCAAAAGCTTTAAATTGGGATAATCGTTAAGCGCTACTACCGAATAATTGTCTTTATAAGTAAAGTGCTGATACTCTCTTACCATGCCGAGGTAATTGTTTTTAAGGACGATTATCTTGATGCCCTTTTTAACCTGATTAATGGTAGCAAGTTCCATCATGGACATCTGGAAAGAGCCGTCACCGCATACAGCAATTACCTGTTTCTTGGGTGCGGCAAGTTTAGCACCGAGGGCCGCGGGGATTGAGTATCCCATGGTACCCATGCCGCCGCTTGTCATGAAGCGACCTTTCTTAACTTCATGATATGCACATGACCATATCTGGTTCTGACCTACGTCTGCTACATATATACCGTCGTCTTTCATCTTGGAAGACAACAGTTTAATAAACGCTTCGGGGTCGGTGAATTTAGGATTGGGATTTCTCTTAACTACCATTTTCTTTTTATATTCGTTAAGAGTTTTAACCCACTCTTTGGTATCTATGCTCATTTCAAAAGAAAGAAGCTGCTCAAATATATTCTTGGCATCACCGACTATCGGAATTGTAGGACCGCAGTTCTTGCCGATTTCGGCAGGATCGACGTCAATATGAATAAGGACTTTGTTCTCTGTGATTAAATCGGGCTGATTAACCGCTCTGTCGGCAACTCGCGCGCCTACCATGATTAAAAGGTCTGATTCGTTCATGGCGCGATTGGCATAAGCCTTACCGTTATTACCCACCATTCCGTAGTAAAGGGGATGGACCGTAGGCATGGAACCTATACCCATCATTGTGGATACTACGGGAATCTTGAAGGTTTCAGAGAACTTCTTAAGCTCTTTCTGAGCATCGGCAAGAAGCACCCCGCCTCCGGCACAGATAACGGGTCTTTTGGCCTTTTCAAGAGCCTTGACCATTTTCTTAATCTGCTGGAAGTTTCCTACAACAGTGGGCTTATATGTGCGCATGTTGACTTCTTCGGGATATTGGAATTTCTTAATTTCGGCATTCTGAACGTCAATCGGAACATCTACCAAAACAGGGCCTTTACGCCCGGTTTTGGCAATGTGAAAGGCTTCCTTCATGACTCTGGGAATATCGTTAACATCTTTAACAAGATAGCTGTATTTGACAAAAGACTCAACGGCACCGGTAATATCTGCTTCCTGGAACACATCGGAACCAAGAAGGGATGAATTAACCTGTCCCGTAATGCATACAAGCGGTATACTGTCTGCAAAAGCAGTTGCAATACCTGTAATCAAATTGGTGGCACCGGGGCCGCTTGTGACGGCGCAGACTCCCACTTCACCGGAAATTCTGGCAAGACCGCTTGCCATGTGGGCTGCATTCTGCTCGGTTCTTACAAGCACAGTCTCAATATCGGAATTAAGAATTGCGTTGTAAAAAGGACAAATTGCAACACCGGGATAGCCGAATACGTATTTTACCTTCTCTTCGGAGAGGGCTTTTACCAATGCATCTGCTCCAATCATCCTGTCACCTCGTTGATAAATTATTTATATGTTTCAATGTAAAATTTTACCACACTAAAGCATGAAAATGCAATAGTAAATACAGCTTAAAAGTTTTTTAAATTGAATTTCGTCTATTAATATGATATCTTAAATAAGTGTGAAACATTGGAGGTATGATATGAAAAAGTATATTAAGATTTTGGCCTGCCTGGCTATTTCTTTAGTGCTCTTATGCGGATGCGGAGCCAAAAGTTCAGGCGCTGCCAAAGAGTATAAAGCTTCCATGGAGAAGTTCTTTGATAACCTGAGCAAAGTCAATACCGATATAAACAGTATTAATCCTGAGGATCAGGATGCCGTATCAAAATTATTTGAACAGTTTGATATCCTGGACAAAGAAATCACTGCTATGTCACAGCTTACGATTCCCACCGAAGGAGTACCCGAGACTTTCGCCTACATCGGTGATCTTTCCAAATCCGCTGCGGATTATATGACACAGGCTAACGGTTATTTGCATGATTCTTTTTCCGAAGGTTCTTACAACGAGCATACGTTAGAAGCCGCCATGGAATGTTACAAGAGATGCAATAAGAGAATTCAATATATTATTACTCTTCTTCACGGTGAATACCCGAAGGATGAATCAATTTCTTTTGGCAAATAACATATTAATTAAAAAATTAACCCCTGCTTCCTTGCGGAAACAGGGGTTTTTATTATCTGTAAGTTTAACCGGGAGTTAGAACTTGCCTGCCTTAGCTGCTTCTTCGATAGAAACTGCTGTTGAAACAGTCATACCAACCATGGGGTTGTTACCTGCGCCGATAAGACCCATCATCTCAACGTGAGCGGGAACTGAAGAAGAACCTGCAAACTGAGCATCGGAGTGCATACGACCCATAGTATCTGTCATACCGTAGGAAGCAGGACCTGCAGCCATGTTATCGGGGTGAAGTGTACGTCCGGTACCGCCGCCTGAAGCTACTGAGAAGTATTTCTTGCCCTTCTCAAGTCTTTCCTTCTTGTAAGTACCTGCAACGGGATGCTGGAATCTGGTGGGGTTCGTGGAG
>JAFYDI010000022.1 GCA_017544835.1 Lachnospiraceae bacterium
TAACGAAAATTTAGCATACGCTGCCTAATGACAGCAGTCGGCTCTAGTGCACTCACACATTAGAATCCCGGCTTCGACTATGTGAGAAACGACACGTGCAAAGCTTTGAGCACGCGGGCGTATTATGAAGCTACCAAGACCTTTAGGGTGCATGCTCTCGATTGGTTGCGGGAATCTTAAATAACATGCTACGCTCGTAGAAGGACGGGGGATGGATTTTCGGACATGGGTTCGACTCCCATCTGCTCCATACAAAAAGGACCTGAAAGGGTCCTTTTTTGTATGGAATCGGGAGTCTCATGTTAAGAAAATCCACATAGATTTTCGGACATGGGGCGCTAAAGGTCCGGGGGACCTTTGCCCAGCGCCGACCGGAGTGAAACGTAGACCGACTCTTAATCTGCTCCCAAAAGGACCTGAGAGGGTCCTTTTTTTTGACCCATATCGGGAGTATAATTAAAAAAGGAGGTATAGCAAATGGAACATGAGGTTACAAAAGCGCAGAAACTGCTTAATGAGCAAGGCTTAATAAGTGAGCCGGGCTGGGCACGCTCCGAAATATGGGAGTACAACAGAGAGAACATTAAGGCTCCCTGGTATCGCAAAAAGGAATGGGACTATTATCTATTTAACACCGAGGATTTTGCGGTTGCTTTTACCATTTCCGACCTTGGATATATCGGTATGCTCAGCGCATCATTTATTGATTTCAAAGAAGGCTGGGAGAAGACCGACTCTGAGCTTGAAATATTCACAAAAGGCAAGCGTTACGGGCTTGGAACATCCACTAAAGACGCGGGTGCTTCATGCAGCACAAAGCGCCTTGATATGGCCTTTGACAACGCCGAAGGCGGTCGCACGATATCCATGGAGTTTAGGAATTTCTGCAAGGAAGGCATTACTTTCAATGCAGAGCTTTTCATCAAAGAACCCGACATGGAAGCCGTATACATCGCAACCCCCTGGAAAGAGAAGCCCACAGCATTTTATTACAATTGCAAAAGAAACTGTCTCGAAGCCACCGGCGTAGTGAAGCTTGGAGACAAGACCTATGAAATCAAGGATGGTACCTGCTACGGAGTCCTCGACTGGGGACGAGGTGTGTGGACCTATGACAATACCTGGTACTGGGGCACCGGCAGCGGAACCGTTAACGGCGAGCTTTTCGGCTTTAACCTAGGCTACGGATTCTCGGACAGGTCGAGCGCTTCGGAGAACGGATTCTACTATAAGGGCAAGATTCATAAACTTGAAGAAGTTGAATTTAATATACCTAAGGACGATGCAGGTAACAGGAAGTACCTTGAACAGTGGACCGTCAATTCAAAAGACGGAAGATTACAGGCTGCTTTCGCACCTATACTCGACCGCTCGAATTTCATGAACTTTAAGGTAATTATCAGTGACCAGCATCAGGTATTCGGACGATTAAGCGGCACCGTAACCATGGATGACGGTGAAGAAGTTAAGTTTAAAGACTTTATCTGCGCCCTTGAGGTAGTAAGAAATAAATACTAAGGAACAATTAACAATGACAGAGAAACTTTATGACAAAGACGCCTACGGAAGCGAATTTAACGCAACCGTACTAAGCTGCGAGGAGGTTAAGAAAGGCTTTAAGGTAGTACTTGATAAGACTTTCTTTTTCCCTGAGGAAGGAGGGCAGACGCCGGATCAGGGCACTCTTAACGGAATAGCCGTTACGCATGTGGCGATTAAGGACGATGTTATTACGCATTATCTGGAAAGCCCTTTGGAGGCAGGAACCAATGTCACCGGCAAGATTGATTTCACGCACAGATTCAGGAATATGCAGATGCACAGTGCCGAGCACATTTTTTCGGGTCTTGTGTTTAAACATTTTGGATTCAACAACGTAGGCTTCCATCTAAGCGATAATTCCGCAACGATGGACTATGACGGTAAGTTTACCTACGAAGAAGCGCTGAAACTTGAGAAAGAAGCCAATGAGATAATCATTAAAGGCAAGTCGATTACCGCCGAATATCCTTCCGCGGAGGAACTTGCCAAGCTTACATACCGCTCCAAGAAAGAATTAAGCGGTCCCGTCAGAATCGTGACCGTCGAGGATACGGATGTATGCGCCTGCTGTGCGCCGCATGTTCACAACACATCGGAGATAGGGATTTTTAAGATAGTTTCTTTTGAAAACTACAAAAGCGGTGTTAGGGTTAACTATCTTGCGGGCTTTAGAGCACTGGAAGATTATGAAAAGAGGCTTTCTGATTTAAGAGAAATATCAAGGACCATTTCCGCCAAAGCAGGAGAAGAGTTAAATGGCGTAATTAAGCTAAACGATGACCTTAACGCTTGCAAATTTAAGGATGTCGAGCTTCGAAACAGATATATAGATTTAAAGATTCAAAGCGAGTTAAAGGAATCCGGAACAGGTATCTGTGTACTACCGGAAGACTTTTCTTCATGCATTAAATACGCTTCCGAAACGTTAAAGAAACACTACAAAGACATGACGGTAGTGCTCTGCGGCAACGATGATACAGGCTATAGATTTTACGCGGAATCTGATTCGATTAATCTGGCTGAAATTTTATCAGACATGAAAAAATCGCTTGAAATTAAAGGCGGTGGCAAGCCATCGGCAATCCAGGGCACAATTAGTGCGAAAATAGCGGAAATAGTGGGCTTTTTCTAATAGTTTGTTAATGCTTTTTTGCGAAAATGTCTTTAATGACTGCATTATTTTAAATTATTCACACAAATTGATACAATTCACTTTAATGCATATACAAAATGTAGTATAATATTTTGTGATAAACCTCGTGTACATAAGGGTATTGGAGAGTACATTTTGCTGATAACACGGAGGGTTATTCAAATGGCACAGGCTAAGGCAAAGAAGCTAAGAGATCCTAACAAAGTAAGTTTTCTTAATTCCATTAAGTTCAAAGTGGTATTGATTACGTTTCTTTCGGTGTTGGTTACATTCCTTATCATCGAGCTGATTCTTATTTCCAATACCAAGAAGACCATTGCTAAGACCAATCAGAACTATCTTTACGATATGGCCGTTCAGACAGGATCGAGACTTGACAAGGAATTCGAAGTTGTCGGATATGATACCGCAATGACTTATGATAATCTTGCCAAGATTTTCAAGGGCATGGGTATTATCGATATGTCTACCAGTTACATCTATGTTGTAGCTGCAGACTCAACAATGATGTATCACCCCACGCAGGATAAGGTAGGCAATCCCGTTACCAATGAGGTAGTTAAGGGCGTTGCGGAAGGCCTTGCAAAGGGACAGAACTTTGAGCCTAAGTTTGTACAGTACATATTCAAAGGTGCAGCCAAGTACGCAGCTTATTATGTTGCAACAGATGAAGCTTCGGGACAGAAGGCTATCGTTGTTGCTACCGTAGACGAAGCGGAAATCATGGCATCTCAGACCAAACTTACCACAACTTCAATTATTGTCGGTGTTATCGTATTACTTGCTGCAGTAGCAATCGGTTTTGTAATTGCATCATTTATTGCGAACCCTATTATCAGTATTACAAATGTTGTTAATAAGACCGGTAACCTTGATTTTACCAAGGATAACACTGTTGATAAATTAAGCACACGTAAGGATGAGACAGGACTTATGGCTAAGGCCGTAAGCTCTATGACCGGCAAGATGGTAAGTGTTGTTTCTGACATCAAGCGGCAGGAAGAAGACCTTAAGAAAGCTTCCACCGATCTTAACGGAGCTGCAGCCGAGACTTCATCTACCGTTGAACAGGTTGAAAAGGCTATTTCCGAAATCTCCGACGGTGCAAGCAGCCAGGCTGACGAGACTCAGAAGGCTACAGAGTCCATTATCCTTATGGGTAACATGGTTGAAGAGACCAACGCTGAGGTTAATAACCTTTCAGAGACCGCAAGTGTCATGAAGGAATCCGGCGACTCTGCAACTGCAACATTGTCAGAACTTGCAGAGATTAACGAAAAGGCTAAGGAATCCATCGATATCATATACGAGCAGACCAATACTACCAACTCTTCCGCCAATAAGATTCGTGAGGCGACCAACCTTATTACATCGATTGCGGAAGAGACCAACCTTCTTTCGCTTAACGCTTCCATCGAGGCTGCAAGAGCAGGTGAGCAGGGTAGAGGTTTCGCAGTTGTTGCTTCGCAGATTAGTAAGCTTGCAGAACAGTCCAATGAATCCGCAAGACAGATTGAAGCCATCATCGATTCGCTTATCACAGACTCCGCTAAGTCCGTTGAGACCATGGACGAAGTTCAGAAGATTATGGAACAGCAGTCTGAAAAGGTAGGCCAGACGGTTGAAATGTTTAACCAGGTTAAAGAAGGTATCGATACATCCATTACCGGTATTTCAAACATCGCTGAGAAGACCAAGAAACTTGATGAAGCTCGTGTAAACGTAGTCGACGTTGTACAGAATCTTACCGCAATTGCGGAAGAAAATGCGGCAAGTACTCAGGAAACAAGCGCTTCCGTTACGGAAGTTACCAATATCGTATACAACATCTCCAAGGATGCCAATGACCTTGATGAGATTGCAATCAAGCTTCAGGAGCAGATTGGATTGTTTACAATTTAGGGCTTTGTTTAAACTTCAATCCCTGGTTAGCGCTAACCGGGGATTGTTTTTACAAGAGGAATTAAAATGGAGAACATTGAGGCTTTGACGGTTGACGGCTATATATTCGCGACTCCGGAAGACGCTGAAATAGCCAAGAATGAGATTAGAAAAATTGAATACATCGAATCTCACACAGATATGACCAATCTCGCGATTGTCAAAAGCATTTATGAGAAAGCACTGGCCGAGAGGTTTTTTCAGACACCTGTCGGCTTTGAATATATGCGCGATTTGCAGAAGATTCTTGCTGCGGGAGGGGTTAAGGAAGAGCTTATCAAGCCGATTCCTTTATATACTACCTTTAAGCGCATCGACTTAAAGCATAGCGAGACCGTCAAGAAACGAGTCACAAAGGCCGAGCGCAAAGAAATGTCGCTTAAGATGAAATATCGTAACGCAGTTCTTGCGGCGGTGATACTTGCGGTGTTGTGTATCGGCATGCTTCTTGTCACGCTTCACGGCACCACTCCGAATGCTTTAAATTACAAGAGCGCCATCACCAATCAGTACGCGGAGTGGGAGCAAAGCCTTAAGGAACGTGAGGCCGCAGTAAGGGAAAAAGAAAGAGAATTAAACATAGGCAATTAGTTTTCACAGAATAAACATAAATTGCTGATACTATTAGTCCAAATTCAAGACGGAGATTAAAAATGGACAAACTAAAAGTTTTGGTAGTGGACGACGAAGCCAGAATGAGAAAGCTTGTTAAAGACTTTCTTGTTAAGAAAGATTTTGAAGTGCTTGAAGCAGGTGACGGAAGAGCCGCATTAGATTCTTTTTACGAAAATCCGGACCTTTCGCTAATCATACTTGATGTAATGATGCCGGTGCTTGACGGATGGCAGGTGTTAAGAGAAATAAGAACCGAATCCAAGGTGCCTGTAATCATGCTTACCGCCAAGAGCCAGGAGCAGGATGAACTTCTGGGATTTGAACTCGGGGTAGATGAGTATGTGACGAAACCTTTCAGTCCGAAGATTCTTACAGCGAGGGTTGAGGCTCTCCTAAGACGTACGGTGGCCAGCTCAACCGATACCATTATAGAAATCGGCGGAATCAAGCTTGATAAAGGAGCTCACATTGTTACGTGTGACGGGCAGGAAGTTGAACTTAGCTATAAAGAATTTGAACTGCTTACGTACTTTATGGAGAATAAAGGACTGGCACTGTCAAGAGAAAAGATACTAAACGGAGTATGGAACTACGATTACTTCGGTGACGCAAGAACCATAGATACTCACGTTAAAAAACTTCGAAGCAAACTTGGTACAAAGGGCGAACTTATTAAGACCGTTTGGGGAATGGGCTATAAATTCGACGTGTAAAAGCGCTTTTCGGAGGAATTTTCATGTACAACAAAGAACATGCCGAGCATTTGATGGAACAGTTCGCAGACAGAATTTCAGGTGGCGCGTTTGCCTACAGGGATTCTAAGAATCACGAGCTTCTTTTTGCCAATCAAAATGTAGTTCACCTTTTTGAATGTAACGATTACGAGGATTTCTTTTCTTTTGTCAAAGAATCCTTTGACGGAATGATTGCCGACTCTTCAAGGGAAGAAGTGTTAAAAGAAATCTCCGCGGACATTCATGAATTTAAGAAAAATGCCGGCTATGTGTTCTTTAACATCTTGACCAAGACCGGTAACGTATGTCAGGTTGAAGCGCACTGGCGCAACGTACATGACGACGAAGAGGGCAATGTAGTATATGTGTTCCTTGTTTCGAGAAATTTTGAATCTTCGGATAACGGAATCGACCCCGTTACAGGTCTTAAGGGCAAGTCCCAGCTTAAAAAACACGTTGAAGATGTACGCTATTCGGCTGCCAAAGGAAGCAAGACCGAATACGCCATCGTATACATTAACTTTGTAAACTTTAAATTTTTAAACATTAACCTCGGTGTTGCGGAAGGCGACAAATGCCTTAAATGTCTTGCGGAAATAATGGAAGAGCAGTATGAGGATGCCTGCATTTCCAGACTTTCCGACGACCATTTTGCGGTATTTTGCAAGTTTGAAAACGTTCATATAAAGACAAGAGAAGTAAAGACCAGATTTGATAAAATATACGGCGAAAATTACGGCGTATCGGCCAAGTGCGGTATATATAAGTTCAAACTTGACGAAAAATTTGATTTTGAGTCGGCACTTTCTTTTGCCAAGGTAGCATGTGACTTTATAAAGTACGATGTTAAAGCGGATATCGTGGATTATTCCGAAGGAATAGCCAAGAACATGATGGTATCGGAATACGTCGTAAGAAATATCGATGTCGCCATCAATAAAGAATGGTTAAAGATATACTATCAGCCGGTGGTTCGTACACTCACGGGAGAAATATGCGGAGCTGAGTCGTTGGTGCGCTGGATAGATCCGGAAATTGGATTCTTAGCACCCAACATGTTCATCGAAACTCTTGAAAAGAACAGACTTATACACAAACTTGACTGCTTTGTGGTTACAAAAGTCTGCAAGGATTTAAGAGAAAGAATGGACAAAGGTCTGCCGGTATTCCCTGTTTCCGTCAATTTCTCGCGTCTTGACTTTATAATGTGTGACATGCTTGAGTATGTTGAGAATGAACGTAAGAAATACGACATTCCCGCGCACTTCATTCATGTGGAAATCACAGAAAGCATGATTGCCGAAGACGAAGAGTTCATGAAGACTATAATAGAGAGCTTCAGAAATCTCGGCTATGAAGTTTGGATGGATGATTTCGGAAGCGGATATTCGTCGCTCATGCTTTTAAAGGATTATGTCTTTGATGTAGTAAAGTTTGACATGAGATTCTTAATGCCTTTTACCGATAAGGCCAAGGATATATTGAGAAACCTCGTATGCATGTGCAAAGATATAGGAATCAGAACGCTTGCGGAAGGCGTTGAGAATGAGGAGGAGGTTGAATTCCTTCTTTCGATAGGATGCGGTCGCATTCAGGGTTACTATTACGGAAAGCCGGAGCCGATTGAAGATTTGTTTGCTCATGCGGAGGGAAAGAATCTTAAAGTCGAGGCCAATGAAGTTACCCAGTTCTATGATGCGGCATGTCTCCATATAAGAATGACGGATGTTCCGCTTGAAATTATTGAAGATAACGGGTCAGAGATTAAGACTCTGTTTATGAACGATGCTTATAAGAGGCAGATTTTTGAAGACCTTCCGAATCTTAAAGAAACCGACAGACGCATATACGGCACGCCTTCGCCACTTCTTAACAAGTATCGACAATACTTAAATGTAATGGAGAATACCGGCAAGGAAGAAGAGTTTTTCTACACTGTAGGCGGAAGCTTCATGCATTTTACGGGACAGTGTATTGCTTCTTTGGACAATAGACATATCATTAAGGGCTCACTTTACAACCTTAATCTTGATAAGGGTAAGATGGATGAAATTCATATCAGCAATAAGCTTAGAGAGCTTAACCAGCTTTTCGACGTAGTCCATCTTATTAATATTGAAAAGCGTCAGATTACACCGCTTCTCGGTAAATATAAATACATGCACAACAACGCAACCGGCAGTACCGATATAGTGGAACTGATGAATGCGTTTACCGGTGAAAAGGTTTTTTCGGCCGACAGAAACCGATTCAAAGCATTCATAGATTATAATTCGCTATACGATCGCATCAGGGAAAGCGGTAGGGGTTATATTTCCGATGTATTCGGCATAGGCCAGCCCGACGGTAACTACGTACCCGAAGAAATATATATTATGTCGGTTTCCGGCAGCGGCGGCAATGAGTATCTGTATTGCATGAAGGACTATAGCAAGCTTCAGAAGAATCCTTATGTAATCGACATAAACGGAACCGTAGTGGAGGAATACGCGAAGCTTTGGGACAGCATCATCTGGAACTCAAGTCTTAAGTTCTACTGGAAAGACAAGAACTTTGCATACAGAGGCGTAAGCCAGGCATTCCTTGATTTCTTTGAGATGGAATCACCGGCTGAAGTAATCGGCAAGACCGATAGAGAACTGGGTCTTTGCACAGACGCCGATATGGACATGTACGAGCTTCATGAAAAAGAAATCGTAAGTTCCGGCGGCAAGATATTAAAACTCCCGGTTGAATGCCTCGTAAAGGGTAAGCCCGTTATGACGATATTAAGCGAGATACCAGTTTACGACGACGGCAAGCTTGTGGGCACCGTAGGCGTATTCTCGGTGGGCGGAGATACCCTGTCATTTTAGATAGTTTGAAAGGTACGGTTATGTCAGGTAAAAGTACTAAAAACGGTAATAGGAAAATTCATTCGCTAAATCGTGAGATTACCGTAATCTTTGTGGCGATTATGGCACTTACGATCGGAGCGTGCATACTGATAAACACTTTCTTTCTCGAAAAGGTGTACGTAAGGGATAAGCAGAATACGTTAATGTCGGTATACACTAAGCTTAACAGTCTTACGGAACTTACCGAGGCAGATGAGGATGAGTTTACCGCGATTTCGGGTACGCATAATGTGGGAATCGGTCTTTATATAGTGATGCGCGATCCTTTTATGGATACTTGGGTTTTTAATCCGGTAAAGATTATTTCGTATGAACCCGACGTTATAATGGTGAACGAACTTCGCAGAATCTTTTCACGTGAGCTTAAGGGAAAGATTTTAGTGGAGAATGACGATTATAAGATATTTCAGACAACGGACGGGGCGGGAACTACCGAGTATCTTGAGATGATTGCGTCGCTTAGCAACGGGCAGTTTATGTTGCTTCGCACACCGCTTGAAAGTATCAGGGTAAGCTCGCAGATTGCGAACCGGTTTCTTTTGTATGTGGGCCTTGGCGGAATTTTGATAAGTGCGGTGGCAATTTTTATATTCACCAAGAAGATTTCGAAGCCCATTCTTTCGCTGGCATCCATATCGGAACGTGTGTCGGAGATGGATTTTGAGGCGCGTTATAACGGTAAGGAAAAGACTGAGATTGCGGTCCTTGGTGAAAGTATCAATAAGATGTCCGATAATCTTGAAAAGGCATTTAATGATTTAAAGACTGCCAATGCCGAGCTTCAAAAGGACAATGAACTCAAGACCAAGATTGATAACATGCGTAAGGAATTTATTTCGAACGTTTCGCATGAATTAAAGACTCCTATCGCGCTCATTCAGGGATATGCGGAAGGGCTTAAGGAAGGCATCAGCGAAGAGTCCGAGCGCGATTATTACTGCGACGTAATCATGGATGAATCGGCCAAGATGAATACCATGGTTAAGAAGCTCCTTGACCTTAATCAGCTTGAATGGGGCGAAGATGTATTAAACACAGAGGTGTTTGATGTTTGTGAACTGGTGCGTAACCAGGTGGCTTCTTTTGACATAATTACCAGACAAAACGATATTAAGGTTACGGTGTCGGGAGTTAATAAATGCTTCGTTAATGCTGATGAGTTTAAGATAGAAGAGGTATTTAAGAATTATTTCTCGAATGCCTGCAATCACGTCAAGGGAGAGTGTGGCAAACGTATTGACGTAAGTGTTCAAAAAGAGGAAAATGAAGTTAAGATATCGGTTTTCAATACCGGAGACAAGATTCCGGACGAAAGTCTGCCACATCTGTTTGAGAAGTTTTATAAAGTCGACAAGGCTCGTACCAGGGAGTACGGCGGAAGCGGAGTGGGACTTTCCATAGTTAAGGCAATTATGGAAGCGCACCACAAAGATTTCGGTGTTTACAATGCCGATGAGGGCGTTTGCTTTTGGTTTAAATTAGACTGTGCCGATACGGAGGAAGCATAATGAAGAAGTTTGTATGCGCTATTGCGGTGATATCACTGTCAATACTGATGCTGACAGGTTGTGGGTCAATTCCCAATCTTGACGCAGAGCAGGAAGAGATGGTATCCGAATATGCGGTTTCTTTGTTACTTAAATATGATTCCGAAAATCACTCAAGACTTGTGAATGTCGACAGTTACATTAACGCTTACGAGACTGCCAAGAAAATTCATGATCAGGCGGAAGAAGCTTATTATAAGAGACTTGCGGAAGAAGAGGAAAAGCGTCGTGAAGAAGCTGAGAAGCAGGACGAACTTAACAGTTCTTATTCGCAGGAGACTCCTTCGCAGGGCGGCGGCAACTCATCATCGGATGGCGGCTCGGGCTCATCAAGCGGCAGGGGTGACGGCACCGGCGGCGCAACTGTGGTGGATGCAAGGACCATCGAGGATTTTCTGGAGCTTGAAGGATTCAGTGTGGAATACGCTGGGTTTGATGTTATGGATATATATCCCGCAACTGCTTTGGCTCAGGACTTTGTACCGTATATATCCGCATCGGAGGGGGGCAACCTGTGCGTTGTATATTTCGACGTGACCAATACTCAGTCTGCAGATGCAATGCTTGATACCATTAATATGATTCCGCTTCCGTTCTTTAAATTCGCCGTTAACGGAGAAAATCGTTATGTTAGCGCAGTCAAGACCATTCTGGAGGACGATTTTTCAATGTACAGCAGTTCTTTTTCGGCAGGTGAGACCAAGCGGCTTGTGATTGTGTTTGAAGTGAGGGAAGGTACCGAGGTAACTGCACTTAATATGCGCATTACAAGAGGCGGTGAATCGTTAACTAAATCTTTAAGGTAAAATGTTACAATTGCAAACACAATTCCGACAATTTAGTTAAATAACATGAGTTTTTAGAATGTTCTGTGGCTTGTTTATGGCAGAAAATGCCGTAAATAAGCCATTTCTCGTGTTTTTGAAAATTTTTTTAAAAAAATAAAAAATTCTTGTTGACATTCCTAAATAGCGGTGCTATAGTAGTCAATGTTCCGAGCGGGACAGCCACTTACAGGCCACCGCGAAGAGCACAGAACCTTGACAATCAAACAACAATGCAACCCTGAAAATCTTTGAGATTATTCAGAAGTGTGAAAGCGAACACACTATAAAAAAATACGACCCAAAAGACAGTAAACGGAAAGAAAAGCTAGAAGCGATTCTTGAAGGGA
The DNA here is from genome assembly GCA_017544835.1 of Lachnospiraceae bacterium. Taxonomy (GTDB): domain Bacteria; phylum Bacillota; class Clostridia; order Lachnospirales; family Lachnospiraceae; genus UBA1258. The sequence goes on from JAFYDI010000022.1 coordinate 11,604, forward strand.
AAAAACTTTAA